>JBCCDL010000561.1:0-4542 GCA_039030815.1 Cyanobacteria bacterium P01_A01_bin.83
GCTAAAAACCTACATCAATTAGCAGCCAAGCTCTGGGAAAATCAACAACGAAATTCAGAGAATAGTTCCCAACCACCATCATCAGATCATCCTTACGTCTCAAAGTCAATTCGGGAAGAGACAAAAGAGCCAAACCAGAAGAAAAAAGAATTAACATCTCAGTCTAAGGCAGAATCAGAAAAGTCAAAGAGGAAGCCAGGAAAGCAGCCAGGGAGCAAGGGATTCTGGCGTAGTCAACCCTTGAAAACCGAAGTGGTCATTGCCCATCATCCTCACGATTGTGCAGCCTGTAATCAGCCCTTGGCAGAATTGACAACCAAACCCTACATGGGTCATTATGCCTTGGAGTTGAAGTTGGAGTCAGCAGGCTTTCGGATAGAGTGCCAACTGCATCATTATTATCAGGTTTCTTGTGGGTGCGGTCATGTCACCCAAGCTAAGCCTGGTTCTGGCTACATCTCAGAACTGTCAGGACGTTCACGAGATTTAAAGCTAACGGAGTATGCATGTTTTTGCTCCCTACTTAACCAGTTTTATTGCTTCGTTGGGAGTCCGGTTCCGAATGTCTCGTCCGAAAATTCGAGAATTTTTGTGGGATTGGACGAAGACAGAATTAAGTGTCGTCACAATAGACCGATGTATTCGAGAGGCTGGAATTGCTTGTGTTCGGGTGGTCGAAGAGTTAGTCGAACAATTACAACAAGCAGAGATTCTACATTTAGATGAAACCCATTGGTATGAAAAAGGACAGCTTCACTGGCTTTGGGTGGCACTCAGCACAAAAACAGCAGTATTTCATATTGGCTCTCGCCGAAAAGAGGAATTATCCTATCTGGTGAAAGAAGCTTTCATGGGTTGGCTAGTCACAGATGGCTATCACTCTTATCGCTCTCATCCCAAGAGACAGAGGTGTTTGGCTCATCTGATCCGTAAAGCAGTAGCGATTACAGGAGCGATTAATCAAAAAGCGGCACAGATAGGGCAATGGATTTTAGATGATTTGAGAGAATTAATCGTCACCATTGCCAACTCAGGGGAGGATGCAGCACAGATTCGGAAACTTCTCGCTCGACTCAGGAGAGCTTGCCACTTAGGGAAAAAAGCCGACCATACTAAATTACAGGCTTTAGCCAAAGAAATTTTTAATGACTGGGATGCAGTAGTGGCATTCGTTCATCATCCTGAATTACCACCCACTAATAATGAAGCACAAAGGACTTGTCCGCATGTACGGGCATTACGTCATGCAGTTATTGCCCGACGGATTGGCTATGGAACTCGCACAAGAGAGGGGAGTTTAGCTTACAGTTCTTTGTTGAGTGTCATTGAAACTTGTCGTCTGAGACAAGTTAACCCCTGGACTTACATAGCTGAAGTTATTGGGTTAGCTCGGAAAGGAATTAGTCCAACGACTTTTCCTGCTGCCAGTTAAAGATAGCGATCGCTTTTGAGAGGGGGGGGAGTGAACGGTTACTTTTGTTTTGATCTCTGTTGTTGAATTATTTTTAGATGTTTTGGAAGCAGGCAGAATCAAAGTCTTTTCCGTTCTCATATTAGACTTTTATCTGAAATAGAGACTTACATAGAACAAATATTCTATACTATCCGTTTTTCATTTTCCAGAAATAAAGCTTTAGAGTCACGACGATCGCGCATAACTTAACTTTGCGTTTTTGCGTCTTTGCGAGAGAACAAAACCCTAACTAGATTTAGGTTGCCAAACTGCTGCTTTAATAATCACCCATAGTAGAGACAAATTATAAATCGCCCAGGCAGAATTAACCAAATAAGTTTCTGGAGTTTCTAAATTACCTGTCACGAAACGATAAATAGTATAAACAATGCCCAATATTGTTAGAGTAAAGACAAATAATTGAGTTTTAACTAAGTATAAATATCTTCCTGCTTGTCGCTGTTTGGGGGTAACTTGGAACTTGACATCTTTGCCACTAAAAATACTCCAGACTGCTTTAATCATCAAGGGGAAGAAAGCGATCGCATATTGCTCGGATCTCCACAACTCACCAGCAGGTATACCCCAGGTAGCAGCGAGAAAAGTAAGACGATTGAGGATAAAAGCGGGGAGGAAATGAATTACGAAATCAGTACTATAAGCGCGGAGGGGAATGATACCTGTGAAGAAATAAATTAGGGGACAGGCGATAAAAATAACGATAAAAAATCCTGCAAAATAACTATACATAGTTTGGAAATATTGCAGGCGTTGCCAAAAAGTTAAACCTGGTTTTGTCCAGGGATTTTCTTTGAGTAATACCTGAATTGTCCCCTGCGCCCAACGCAATCTTTGTTTCATCGTCGAACTGAGATCGTCAGGGGCTAAACCAACTGATAATACTTCATGATGATATACAGACTGCCATCCCGCAGCATGGAGACGCATGGCAGTATTCATATCTTCGGTGATGCTGTTGCTGGAGACACCCCCAACTAACTCAAATTCATCGAGACGATTATTATCTAATTCGTATTCATCGGCGAAGTTTTGCAAGCCCACGCTAACTAAAGCCTCTCGGCGCATGATAGCATTTGTTCCTGTATAGAAAGCTGCCCCCATACCGTCTTTACCCTGCTGAATAGGACCATAAAAAAGATGTGCTTGATGTCCAAAAGGATCGCCAGGGGGTAGGTTAGAAAATGCTTGAGGAGTCTGGACAAAAGCGATCTGATTTTGTTGGTATTTGCCCGTATGGAGATTGTATTGATAGAAGTAGGGCAAGACGCGGTGTAAGAATTCTGGCTTAGGGATATGATCCGCGTCTAAAGTGACGATAAATTCTCCTGTAGTTTCTCCTGAGAAGATGGCGTAATTAATGTTGCCTGCTTTAGCGTGATGGGCTTTGCCTTTGGGTTTGGGGCGGGCAATATAGCGACAGCGAGAGAGTTCGGTAAGGGCTAATTCCTGCTGATAGATGGCTTGTTCTAAGGTTTTTTGTTCTCGTTGGAGATAATCCTGAAGTTTCTTATCCTGGGGATTGAGCAGGGAGAATAATTGCCCTAAGCTTTGAACCTGGCTGGGTAAGTTGGGGCTGGTTTGCGTTTCGGATTGATAGGCTTTGATTACCAACAAACAATTGCGTCCGTCTGGTTGTTTGGTATAGCTAAAATAGTCGCTTAATTCTTCTAGTAAAAAGATTCCCCTTCCGCTTTCCGCTTTGGGATTTATTTCTCCTTTTCTTTTTCTCCTTTGGGCTTCTAGATCGAATTCTGCGCCATAGTCCCAGATTTTAAAGACTATAGACTGGCTTAAAATACTTAATTCTAAATCAACTTTCTTGTCTTCTAATCCTTGATGGGCGTGACTGACAGCATTATCAAATGCTTCACCCACAATGGTTTGTAACTCTAACCAAGTGCGATCGCCAATTCCATCTATTTTTAGATCGTCGAACCAAGCAAGTACATCATTTAAAGCCTCTAACTTGCTCTCTACCTGTAATTTGGATGTCTGCAATAGGTCGTCTGTGGCGATAATATCGGGAGTCAGGTTTTTTAGCTGTTGGAGGCGGTTAACTAACTGCAATCGCTTTCGGTCAATTCTAACTGCTTCTTGCTGTAGCAAAGGGCTTTGTAAGTCATGCAGACATAGCTTTTCTCCCATCGCCCTCATCTCAGGAGAGTTACCATCATCTAGGATATAAACCTTTAATTTATCAACGGGATAATCAATGGCTAATGCAGCTTTTGCAGTTTCTTCTACCATCTCGGCAGGTTCGTTGTAGCAGGTGATAAAAATATTAATGCTGGGATATTCTGCGGGGGGGAATTTAGGTAGCAAGCAATTAAACGATCTGATTTTTCTGACTACGGGTTGCCACAAACCGATCAGAAACATTACCCCGCCAAGATAGCTATAGATTTCTGCCAGTAATAAAGAAATCGAAATCCACAGGGCATTAAAATTCAAGGAATGAGTTGCGCGCCACTGCAAATACCAAGCCCCAAAAATTAAATTAATAATAGTTAGATAGCGAAATAATAATGTCCGATCTTTTAAGCGAGTTTCAATATTTCTCATGAATTTATGGGTAGGGCGAACAGCCGTTCTCCCGTACAATAATTAAAGGTGGGTAACAGATATCGGGCAATTATTACGGGCTTGATATAAAATACTTTCTAGTATTACGGCATTAGTGTTGATGTTGAATACTTTATTAATGCCCAGATTTTTGTCTTCATAAATTCCCCCTGGATAACCGCGATTTTTAATAGCTGTTTTATCTACTGCTTGTTTGAGGGATTGAGTGTAGGGTTTGTCGGGAAATAATGCCGAGGCTGCGAAAGCTGCTTTAGTACTGAGAAATCTTAGATTAGGAAAGGATTTACCCTGGGGAGTTACGGCATTCCAGCGATCGCCATTAGCATAGACGCTATAGTATAGAAAATAGGGAGATCGATCTAAGGAGTCTTCGTTAACCGCGGTAAGGATACCCGTGCGTTTATATCTTTGTTCTTGTGCCTGGATTAGTTTAACTATCTGCTGTTTATCGGTTTCAGTCCAACCCATTTCTAGTCCCCACATCA
>JBCCDL010000562.1:0-4537 GCA_039030815.1 Cyanobacteria bacterium P01_A01_bin.83
CAATAGCTGCCGATTTTTCTGTTTGACCAACGCTCATAGCAGAAAGGTCTTGCCCGCATGTATCCGTTGTTTGTAGAGCAGAGCCGCTTTGCTGCGCTCTTGGCGATCGCCTAGCGCTTATGTCCTCATCTTCAACGACTTTACAAGCTTCCTTAGGTGCAGGGAATAATTTATGATTACTATTGTTAGTATTGTTATCCTGAGATTTATCGCTTCTTGTCAGATCATCATCAGACTTAAGACGATATCCTACTCCATAAACTGTTTTGATCGTATCCTTAGCCATACCTACAGCCTTCAACTTCTGGCGCAAGCCCTTGATGTGAGTTCTAACTGCTTCCCCTCCAGGGGGATCTTCCCCCGCCCACAGATTATTAATAATGGCATCGGGACTAAATACTTGTTGAGGATGGCGCATAAATAGCTCAATCATGCCGTACTCTTTGGGAGTCAACGGTAAAAGCTGCTGCTGGTAATAAACTTCATGAGTTTTGGGGTTAAGGCTCAAATCCTGCCACTTTAGAACAGGTGAAGCCACGTTGATTTCACGACGCAACAATGCCCGTATTCTGGCAGTAAGTTCGTCAAAATCGAAGGGTTTGACTACATAATCATCTGCTCCCGCATCCAAACCTAAAACCTTATCATGTTGACGGTCGCGAGCCGTTAAAAGTAGAACTGGCATCGTGTAACCTTCAGCTCTAATTTGTTGGCAAAGTTCTATTCCATCAATATCGGGTAGCATCCAGTCTAGAACCACCAGATCAAAACTAAACAAAAGAATGAACTCCCAGCCCATTTCACCTGTGTTAGCTATATCTACGGCATAACGCTGTTCAATGAGCTTATGTGCCAAAGCTTCCATTAGCTGTTCGTCGTCATCTATTAGTAGTATTCTCATGCTAAATTGATCGCCGTTCAACAACATGGTACCGCTAATTTTGTCCCTATTTGCCTTTGCCAAACACAGCTTAAAGATTTAATTGATGTTGTCGGTCTTTAGAGACGTAAATTAAGTGCGATCGCTCTTTAAAATATTTTGAAATGCTGAAGTAATATATTAGTTCTAAATGGACGAGGTTTGTTAACAAAAGCTTAATTTTATTTTCAGTCAATTGAAATAATATTTCTGAGGGAATATTGTAAATGAGCAATTCGATTGCGAAACCGCAGTAAGAAAAGAATAGCGGCGATCGCGACTCCGAAAGATTGCCCCAACCATAAGCCTTTACCACCTAAATCCCAATAAAACCCTAGTAAATAGCTAGTGGGTAATCCCACAACCCAAAAAGCAGCAATGTTTAATAATACGGGGATGCTAGTATCTTGAATTCCTTGGAGTGCCCCATAGATGATTTTTTGGACTGCATCTAATATTTGTGAAATAGTAGCTATCATCAGCATTGGTAAAGCAAGACTTATGATAGAAGCGTTGCCAGGGTCTTGGATATCTATATATAGTCCAATGATCGCTCTTGGAAACAAAAGCATCGCCATCGCTAAGAAAACTGAAAATACTAATCCCATAGCCACACTAATGTATCCTGCCCCTTTAACTCCTAGTAAATCTTTTTGTCCCAGCCATTGTCCGACTCTTACCGTGGCTGCATAAGACATTCCCAGAGGAATCATGAAAGTTACCATTATGGTCTGAAAAACAATTTGATGAGCAGCTAATACTTCTGTTCCTAATGCACCCATTAGATAAGTAACTACGGTAAATAGTCCCACCTCTAAAGCGATGAAGATACCAATAGGGACTCCTGTTTTAGCTAATTCCCATAAGATAGTGGGTTTGACGACATGTAGCCCCTCTAAAATACGATAAGTTCTCAATTGATGATGTTTGAGAATATAAACCAGCAAAGCGAGAAACATTCCCCAGAGAGCGATCGCACTAGATATACCCAATCCTGCTAATTCTAGACGAGGAAAACCAAACTTACCAAATCCCAAAATATAGTTGCCAATAACATTAAAAATTGTGCTAATAATCACGATAATCATTACAGGGCGAGCATAAGATAATCCAGAGACGACACCCCGCAGCATAGCAAAACCCAAAGCAGGAAAGAAACCCCAGAGAATAATATCCAAATAAGTATTGGCTAGAGTAACAATAGTTTCGGCTTGTCCTAAGCTCAGCATAATAGAATCAAGATGAGTCATAATGATCATCATCGGAATTGATAGCAGCAACACCATCCAAAATCCCTGACGTGCTAACCTTTCAATTCTGGTTTTATTTCCTGCGCCGTAAGCCTCGGCAATTAAAGGGCTAATTCCCATCACCACTCCCGCAGCAGTATTTAAGATGGCAAAGAAAGTAAGAGAAGCTAAACCACCAGCAGCTAAGTTTTCTGCACCTAATCTGCCCATCATGATGGTGTCAAAAAAACCTGTCATCGATTGTGCCACCTGTGCGCTAGCTAAGGGGATAGCTAATTTAAGAAACTTTTTGCTTTCTTTGCGAAATGGAGAGCCTGCAACAGTTATAGTCATTTTAAAATCTGTGTGTATATTGTGTTTGTCTTTTCAAACTCATCATGACAACAACTAGTCAGTCATATCTTCCAAAACCTTGCTCCACTATCAAAATCTTGCTTCGGATTTTCAATGTGCTTAAAAATATCAGAACTTTGTCACAATAGAAAAATAGAGCGGCTTTTTTGTAAATAAATGAATGACCCCTCCATCTCAATTTAAATCTATTGATTGCACCAATGAATTAGAAATGGATGGCTTTAATAGACAGAACTTCTCAACCTAGTCTGGTAAAACCAGAATTACTTTTAATTCCAAATCCCATTTACCAGCTTTAAAAACAACCCCTCAGGGAAAAAAAATAATCGATTATCGAGCGATCGCTACACTAGCATTTCCTCTATTCTTAAATTTCCCAAGAGTCTTATACACAATTTTGGTTGTTGCTAACTAAACGAATCATTTTACGAATAAATACAACGATTCTTAAGAAGACTGCAATAAGTAAAGTTAGTTCTAACAGAGCGTAATTAATTAAATAGGTCTGATTCAGCGACGGATTACCTGATATTCCAGGATAGAAACTTATGATAAAAACATACATCAAGTAAAACATACCTGTTGTGTGCATAATTTTCCAATTACGCGCTCCAATCCATTTTGCAGGTACGTTGAAAGATGTAACCAGCATCGGAATCACAAAGATGAAACCAATTCCTCCAGTGACAATTGCATCAATGGGAACTTTGGCAATTACAAGAAACCAGATAACTGCTGGTAGGTGAAATATAAGATGTTGAAAACCAAAACCAATTCCCAGAAAGCGACGATTTTTGAGCAGCCATTTACTAAAAGAACTAGGAACAAGCTGGTGTAATGGTGAGGCGATGAATGCAGCAGTGAAGGTAATCATGCCTGCGCGCCCTGTTGCATCTAGCCAATTGATAATCCCTTGCTTTTGAACTCCGCACATTGTGAGAATAACAACTGTCAATACTGCGCTGATGGCAACGGCAGTATACACAATATTCCATTTATTGAAATTCAGTTGAAAACTGGTGACTACGTTTGAATTCTCATTCATGACGAAATTCCTAAAGAGGTTAGCAATAAGATAGTTTCTAAGGTTGTCTTTGATAGAGACAACCTTGTCTACTTAAGTTTGCTGTTATTATAGACACATAGAGACAAGTCTGTCTACTACGTCGTTCAAAAAAGCTATAAATATGGAATCAAATGCTACTCGGCAAAAAATTCTAGAAACCGCATCAAAACTCTTTTACGAAAAAGGAATTCCATATGTCGGTATTAACGAGGTGATTGCGAGATCAGGTATTGCTAAGCGAACGCTGTACCGTTGGTTTTCCTCAAAGGATAAGCTAATAGAAGAAGTAGCAAAGTATCGCGCCCAGCAATGGATTGAATGGTTTGAGGAAGCAGTTACAGAGCGTGGCAACACTCCAAAAGAGCAACTGTTAGCGACATTTGATGTTTTGAGAGAGTGGTATTCATCTCCTGGATTTCGGGGGTGTCCATTCATAAATGCTGTGTTAGAGATTGCAGATGCATCTCATCAAGCCCATCATGTTTCGATTAACTTGCGCGAATCGATTCGTCAGATCGTTATGCGCTTGGCGACAGAGGCAGGAGTACAGAATCCTGATGCTTTTTCTCAGCAGTATCTTCTTTTAATTGGGGGTGCTAGTTTGATGGCAACTATTGAGCAGTCTCCTGATGGAGCAACATTTGCTCAGAATACACTTTCGGTATTGATTGATGCCAGTTTGATGAAGACTTCTGCAATATAAGTTTAAAGAGATACTGGTGCAGAGATATGTTCGTGAACTATTAGCCATTTGCCATTTTGCTTCTCCCAAATATCAGTTTGTCTGCCATCAGTTTCTATGGGAGTACCATCTTTTAATTCAGCCGAAAGATTCCAGGTGAAAGTTGTCCAGGCTAAATTATCTCGACGAGTCAGACGAAGATCGTCATTAGCAGAGAGGATAAATTTAGGCATCTTATCGAATAAGTTGGTTTGGATGCCTTGTTC
>JBCCDL010000563.1:0-4527 GCA_039030815.1 Cyanobacteria bacterium P01_A01_bin.83
GATCGCTTTAAAGATGATTTTTAGTAGTTAAACCTCGTCTACATAGAAAACCGTAGTTTTTAAATTGGCAACGAAGCAAGTTAAATAGCAAGATATACTCGCTACTCGCTACTCGCTACTCGCTACTCGCTACTTACGAGCAGTTAACTTTAAAACTCCTGGTTTCAAATTAGATGCGGTTTAAATTGATCCATCCGCATTATCCTAAAGTTTATTCTTTTAGGCGATCGCTATCTGCGTCCCGTTGCATCGCTTTTTCTTTTAAAATCTCAATTGCTTTGTTGTCAATGAATATAAGTACTTAGTCAATAACAAAAAAGCAGTTTTCATGAAGTTAGATGAACCTTGTTTTTTTCAAGCTTCCGAATCTCTTATCTAGACTTCGTTATCAAGATTCTAAATAAATCATAAAACTGTCAACAAAAAACACCCCATCATACTATGGGTTTTATTGTCCTTTTATTCAACAAGATATCATGGTTCGGTAACAGCGTAAATTCATTATTTGATTCTCAATAACAAGCTTAATATTTATTCACTTAACTATTCTTATTCTTACTTGCGAACTAATAACTTTCGTAATGTCAAACATCTAATTTTGTGCGGCTACAACTGAAAGATATAAAACTAGTTGGCAAATACATACCTGTTGGAATACTTGAATATAGCTCTTGTTTCTTTACACGCTTGCTCTTGATTTAAACTCAATTATTTTGCGATCGCTTCGGGGTGTGCGGAGCGCAATCCCTTGCTCTAAACTTCATTTACTTTAAAGTTTTAGAGCATATTATTGGCGATCGCAGCTTGAGATCAAGTTATTTATCCCTTTTTATCTTCTCGCATCATTTGAACAAATTTCTCAAACAGATAATCCGCATCGTGAGGACCAGGACTGGCTTCAGGGTGATACTGAACCGAAAAGAAAGGCAAAGTTTTATGCTGTAAACCAGCTACAGTGCGGTCGTTCAGGTTAAGGTGAGTTATCTCCACATCTGCCCCTAAAGAAGCCTCGGCGATCGCAAATCCATGATTTTGACTAGTGATTTCGATTTGCTTTTGTAGTCCTGCTGGTTGATTTAAACCGCGATGTCCAAACTTCAACTTAAAAGTGTCTGCCCCCAAAGATAAACCCAGTATTTGATGACCCATACAAATGCCGAAAGTAGGTTTACCCGCCGACAACAGTTCTTTAGTAGTGGCAATACCTTCAGTGACTGCTGCGGGATCTCCAGGACCATTAGATAAGAAAATACCATCAGGGTTATGAGCTAATATTTCGGCACTAGGAGTATTAGCAGGTACAACTATTACTTTGCAACCATAGCTAGCTAAACGGCGTAAAATATTTCGCTTGATGCCAAAATCAATGGCGACTACCGTTAAAGAATCTGACTGACTCTCCTCGGCAGCAAATTCCCATTCGGCGTTAGTTGATTCCGACCATTGATAAACCTCAGCCGTAGTGACTTCTTTGACTAAATTTAATCCTGCCATATCAGGGGCTTGCTGCACCAAATTAAGTAATCTTTCTGGGTTAAGGATTTCTGTAGAAACACCACCGTTAATTGCCCCATAGTCTCTTAATTTACGAGTTAGCGATCGTGTGTCGATTCCATAAATTCCTGGAATGTTTTGTGATTGAAGATATTCTGGTAATGAGGATGTAGAACGCCAATTACTGGGACGATAGGTAATGTTGCGGGCAATAACTGCTTTTGCCTGAATCTTTTCAGATTCTTCATCGTGGGCGTTAACTCCCGTATTGCCTAACTCGGGATAAGTAAAGGTAATGATCTGTCCAGAATAACTAGGATCGGTCAAAACTTCTTGGTATCCTGTCATACCCGTATTGAAGACTACTTCACCGATGGCAGTGCTGGCTGCGCCAAAAGACCAGCCATGATAAGTAGTTCCATCAGCTAATACTAGCAGGGCGGGTTTAGCATTGGTTTTGAGCATATTTACCATTGAGTTTGTTCATCGATATTGAGGTTATTTCAATCCACATCACAATTTATCAGTTATGAGTTAGCAAGGACTGGATCATTTCTTTAAGAAGTTAGGCAAAAATTGTCACCTTGACTGTAGTTAACGTTACCAATGTTTAACCCAACAAGATAGACTGTTCTATGTAAGTTAATAATACTTAGTTGTCCCAAGCAGATCCTCCAGACTAAGCCCTATCACTGTCATAGTTCATAACTAAGATGGTGTTTCATAACAAAGCAATTACTAGAACAAGTTTGATCAACAAAACATGAGTCCTAGAAAACTAACCGAAGACGATAAGCAAGAAATTCTTCAACAATATCGCAACTCTGAAGCGACCACTTCTACCTTAGCCAAAAGCTTTGAGGTCAGTAGTTCTACCATCAGCCGCTTTCTTAAGAATAATTTATCTTCCGTCGAATATGAAGATTTAATTCAGCAAAAAAGGTTGGCACGGACTCCCCGAGGTGAAAAATCAAGCTCTAAAGCTTCTAGCAGTTCTAAAAAGTCTCCCAGCAAAACCAAGGGTCAAAAATCTTCCAAGACGATTGCCAATGAGGATGCCATGCCTGAATTGGCTACGGCAGAAAATCTCCAGCTAGAGCTAACTACTCAAAGCAGCGCCACTGAAACTGAATCGGAGCCAACCACCCCTCGTCGTCGTCGCCGTCGTTCTACTGGCTCACAGCCAGAGAGCAGCTCCCCAGAGAATGAAACTATAGCTTTAGAAGTCGAAGAAACTATTGAACCCGAGAGCATAGAAGAACCTGCTCCCGCAAAACTTGTTTTAGATCATAAATTTCTTAACAAAAATGATGCCGACGATGTTCCTCGGAGCGAACGTCTAATTCTTAAAAGCGATCGAGCTGATCTTGAGGATGAGGAAGAAGATGATTCTATGGACATGATGACTCTCAAAGAAATGCTGGGAGAAGATCTAGAAGATATTAACGATGAAGATGATGATGAAGATGATGATGAATGGGAAGATGATGAGGCTTTATCTTACCCCAGTAGCAATTCTGAATTAAGTGATCTCGAAATTCTTCCTTTATCTCAAGCATCACTCCCAAGAACTTGCTATTTAGTTATAGATCGCGCGGCTGAGTTAATTGTCAAACCTCTAGCTGATTTTGCTGATTTGGGCATAATTCCCGATGCAGAAGTTCAGCAGAGTACACTTCCTGTATTTGATAATCATCGTATTGCTAAACGGTTTTCTCATCGTCGTGAGCGAGTAATTAAGGTTCCTGACGGTCGCATGTTACAAAAGACTTCCCAGCATCTTCAAGATAAAGGAATTACCAGACTTTTAATTGATGGACAAATCTACTCTCTTTCTAATTGAGCTTTAATAACTCTTTAGGCAATTAAACCTAAGATAAATCATAATTTAGTTCGGAAAAACATTAGAAAAACCTTAAAACTAAACAAAAGTTTTTTTGTACTAAACAAAAGTTATTGTTTTATAGCTAGTAAGTAAATTGCGAGTAATAATAAAGATAATCTTAACTTGATAGTTATTGCTCACATTGATATCTAGCTAACATCCAAGCTTATTTACTACTATGAACAAAGATCAGCTACTCAGATTTTATGAGCAGGGTTATAGAGACTTTACTGGGGTAAATCTTTGTGGAGAAGATCTATCAGGGGTAATGCTAATTGCCGTTAACTTGACAGGTGCGAACCTAGTTGGGGCAAATTTGAGTCGAGCTTTTTTGACTAAATCCATTTTAAATGGAGCAATTCTTAATTGGGCAAACCTTAGTTTTGCCAAAATGAGTGAAGTTAGGCTAGAACAAGCAGATTTAACTAAAGCCAATTTAAGTGGCGCATTTATGGTTAAGTCTCATCTAGCAGATGCCAAACTTAGCGGAGCTAATCTTTCGTACACTAATCTTCGAGCTTCTAACCTAGAGAGAGCAAATGTTGCAGGAGCAAAATTACAAAAAGTAAACTTAAGACAGGCCAATCTTCAAAAAACCAATCTTAAGTGGGCGGATTTAAAGGAAGGCAGATTGAGTGGAGCTACATTAACAGACGTTTCATTGGCTGGAGTTAATCTGAGTCAAACTTTTTTGATTGATGTTGATCTAAGTGGTATTGATTTAACAGGAATTAACTTGAGCCAAGCTAAATTAACCCGTGCAAATTTAAGTAACACCAATCTCTGCGAAGCTAATTTGTCAGAGGCACAGCTTAGAAACGCTAATCTCAACTGTGCCAATCTGAGTAAAGCTAATTTGGCAGAGGCTCAGTTGAAGGGTGGTAATCTTTGTAATGCTAATTTAACCCGTGCCAATTTGATCAATGCCGATTTACGTGAGGCATGTCTTAAACAAGCTGATTTAAGCAATGCCAATTTAACTGAAACTGACCTGAGTGATGCAGATTTGGAGTATGCAGTTTTGTTCAATACGATCTTGGAAACTTCTTACTCTAACTCGGCTAGTCTGCCAGGATCGCAACTAGATGTGGATACTAATGCAGACTATAGCATGCATCAGGTTCAAATTGCCTAAGCTGAGTAATTTA
>JBCCDL010000564.1:0-4525 GCA_039030815.1 Cyanobacteria bacterium P01_A01_bin.83
GCTGCACGGTTTCCGTCGAGAGTAACTGCTGTAGGCGGTTGCGGAGCAAGTCGTTAGACTCAGCCTTCTCGAAGAGTACCCTTTAGGGCGATGCGCCCTTACAGGGTTTTTATTTGTAGCAGACATTTAAGTAATTCATATTAGTTTTTTATTAATCCATAGAAGAGCGTTGTTAACTAGCTTTCAACTCTATATGTAGTAGTTGACCGATTTGTTTTTTTCTTAACTTGTCACAAATGACTGTTGATTGTTGACTGTTAAAAAGTAACCACACTTCGAATAGACTCTCCTCGGTGCATTAAATCAAAAGCATCGTTAATTTTCTCAATGGGCATAGTATGGGTTACCAAATCATCAATATTGATTTTTCCTTCCATATACCAATCGACGATTTTGGGCACATCTGTCCGTCCTCTGGCACCACCAAAAGCACTGCCTTGCCATACTCGCCCTGTAACTAATTGAAATGGGCGGGTGCTAATTTCCTCTCCAGCACCTGCTACCCCAATGACAGTAGAGACACCCCAACCTTTATGACAGCATTCTAGAGCCTGGCGCATAACTTGGACATTACCGATACATTCAAAGCTATAGTCAGCTCCTCCTCCTGTCAATTCTACTAAGTGTGCCACCACATCACCTTCAATTTCTCTGGGATTGACAAAGTGCGTCATGCCATAATCTGTTGCCATAGCTTGTTTATCAGGATTGATATCAACTCCCACAATCTTGCTGGCACCCACCATTTTGGCTCCTTGAATCACGTTCAAACCAATGCCACCTAAGCCAAACACCACCACGTTTGAGCCTGGTTCAACCTTTGCTGTATTGATTACGGCACCTAACCCCGTTGTTACCCCACAACCAATTAGACATACCTTATCCAAAGGAGCATCATCACGAATTTTTGCCACAGCAATCTCTGGTAATACCGTATAGTTAGCGAAGGTAGATGTCCCCATGTAGTGATAAAGGGATTCACCATTAAGAGAGAAGCGGCTGGTGCCGTTAGGCATAACTCCCTTACCCTGGGTAGCCCGAATTGCTTGACAAAGATTAGTTTTTTGACTCAAACAATAGGCACATTGACGACATTCGGGAGTATATAAGGGAATTACTTTATCTCCTGGTTTGACGCTAGTTACTCCTGCGCCCACCTCGGCAACAATTCCTGCCCCTTCGTGTCCCAAAATAGTCGGGAATAAACCTTCGGGGTCTGCTCCCGAAAGAGTGTAGGCATCAGTATGACATACCCCTGTAGCTTTGATTTCAACAAGGACTTCCCCTGCTTGCGGTGCTTCTAGTTGAACAGTTTCAATACTCAAAGGTTTGCCCGAGCCAAAAGCTACCGCAGCCTTAACATCCATGCTGATTTCTTCCTCAATTACTAAGTTATTGCTAGCCAGAGAAATTTTAGCTTAATTCAAGATCGAGGTAATATTTCAAGTTTTTGCCAAAGTTTACGGTTTGTAAATATTGTGGTTTGTAACAAAAAAAACAGTTTTTTCGGTATGCTTTTAAATGCAGCAATTAGCTGAAACAAATGTATTCTAGAACACCAAGCAATTAGCCTACAGAATTAATGTCAACGCTTTCTTCTTCAGCCAATAGCAATCGCCAATCTGTCAGTAACAGATTAGATATTGATTATTTATTAGATGTTCAACAAATTGAACAAGCTGATATTCAGGATGTAGTCAGTGGTTTGAGTCAAACCCCAAAAGTAATTCCTGCTCGCTACTTTTATGATGCTCAAGGTTCAGAGCTATTTGAAGCTATATGCCAGCTCCCCGAATACTATCCGACTCGTACCGAAGCAAGCATTCTAAAAGAACACGCGGCATCAATTATGACCCAAACACAAGCAGTTGAGCTAGTTGAATTAGGCAGTGGCAGTTCAACCAAAACTCGATATTTGCTTGACGCTCATACTAATAATGTTGATCGTCCTTTGTATTATGTTCCTGTTGATGTTAGCGATAGTATTCTTAGAGCAAGCGCCCAAAATCTACTTACTGATTATCCGCAGTTGAAAATTCAAGGCAAAGTAGCAACTTATAGTCAGGCATTAGAGCAGCTATCTACTAGCTTTTTGGGTCGAAGATTAATTATCTTTTTAGGGAGCAGTATTGGCAATTTTAACCCTGAAGAGTGCGATCGCTTGATAAATCAAGTCACCTCAGCTTTGAATCCTGGGGACTATTTTTTATTAGGCATTGACTTGCAAAAGCCAGTCTCTATTTTAGAGGCAGCATACAACGATGCAGAGGGAATTACCGCTAAGTTTAACCTCAATATGTTGCAGCACCTCAACCATCGCTTTGCAGGCAACTTTAATCTAGATTTATTTAATCATCAAGCAATCTATAATCAAGCTCAAGATCAAATTGAAATGTATTTGGTTAGTCAGCAACAACAAACTGTTACTTTGGATCATCTTAATCTTGCTATTGAATTACAACAAAATGAAGCAATACTAACTGAAATTTCTCGTAAGTTTAAATTAGAAACGATGGCAAAACATTTAAAAAACCACGATTTAAACCTAATTAAAAGTTACACCGATAAAAGACAGTGGTTTTGTCTATTATTATGTCAAAAATAGTTGATACCTGAAGTTTATTTTGGTCAATCTAAGTAAATATTCTGGGCAAACGATGCTTAAATCCACAAAGAATTTCCCAAGAAATAGTATCAAGTTGATGCGCCCAATCATCGGCAGATATGCTCAGGTTGTTCTGGTGACCAATTAAAGTAACCACTTCTCCTGGTTTGACATCCCTTATATGATTCACATCCAGCATTAGTTGATCCATAGTAATAGAACCAATTTGACTCACTAACTGCCCCTTAACAATCGCCTTCAGCTTATTCGACAAATTACGCAGAACCCCATCTGCATAACCAATTCCCACTACAGCAATTTTAGTCTCCTTGGCAGCGACAAACTTGCGACCGTAACTAACTCCCTCTCCTGGAGCAATAGTTTTGACTTGAGCAATTTTTGCCTTAACTTGCAAGACAGGCTGGAGAGCAATCTGCCTTAACTGTGGGGCAGGATATAAACCATAAAGAGCCAATCCTACCCGCACCAGATCGTAATGAGTACTGCGATCGCCCAAAGTGGCGGCAGAGTTGGCTAAATGAACTTGTGCTGGGGTAATTCCACAATCTTTTAACTGAGTCAGAGCCTGCTTAAAGCGTTGATGCTGCAAATCCATAAAAGTGCGATCGCTTTCATCAGCCGTAGCAAAATGGGAATAGACACTTTGAATCCTGAGCTGAGGCAGACTAGCAACCAACTGGACAAAAGAAACTGCATCTTGCCAATTAGTTCCTAAACGTGACATTCCTGTATCTAACTTCAGGTGAACCGCTAAAGATTTCCCTAACGTGGCTAAAACATTATTAAAAGCGATCGCCTGGGTCTGATTGCAGATGGTCGGTTCCAGCTCCCAAGCAGCAACAGCTTTCATATCTTCGAGGGCATTAATGGCACCCAAAATCATAATCGGTGCTTTAATTCGGGCTTGGCGTAGCTCGACTCCCTCTGCTAAGGTAGCGATCGCCAAACAGTCGGCACCATTAGCTAAAGCTGTTTGCGCTACTATAACAGCTCCATGACCATAGGCATCAGCTTTAACCACCGCCATCAGCTTTGTTTGAGGAGACAACCAGCTTTTAAGGGTGCGAACATTATGTGCCAATGCCGTCAAATCGATCTCGACCCATGCCCGTTGCCGATTTACCAGCAGGGTTAATGGATCTTGATCGAGATCTATATGTTCTTTGCAATGCTGCTGTTGCCAACTCACCATATCTGAACCTAATTTATGCTCTGACTTAGCTAATATTAAAGAAGAAACTCACAAAGTCAAGCAGTAAACTAAAAAAATTGTTTACTGTTGTAGCGTAGCTCAAATAAGCATTGAGAACTAAATGATAATTGAATTACATCAATTAGTTCGTCTGTGTTACTATTCCAGTTAAATATTATAAGTCTTTATTATGGGTAAGGTTTTAGTATTGAATGCTTCCTATGAACCCTTAAATATCACGAGTTGGCGTAGAGCAGTGGTGTTACTTATCAAAGGTAAAGCAGAACAGCTTGAACATAGAGGAGAATTTATTTATAGTGGATTTCCTTTGCCGACAGTAATTCGTCTGAGATATTATGTCAGAGTTCCCTACAAAGAAATCCCTTTAACCCGTCGTAATGTCTTAGAGCGGGATTCTAACACCTGCCAATATTGTAAAGCCAAAGGAGACCAGCTAACTATTGACCACGTTATACCTAGATCTCGTGGTGGTGGTGATACCTGGGAGAACTTAGTTGCTGCTTGTGTTAGGTGCAACGTCAAAAAAGGAAATAGAACTCCTAAAGAAGCAGAAATGACCCTACAGACTAAACCTCGCCGCCCCTATAGTAGCTTACATTTTGAATTAGTTAAGTATACTCAAGGTAATTCTAATCAAGAATGGAAAAAGTATGTCATCGGCATTTAATTGTCATTTAGTTAGGTCA
>JBCCDL010000565.1:0-4523 GCA_039030815.1 Cyanobacteria bacterium P01_A01_bin.83
ACGACTTTGTTCTTGTAAGTACTGTCTGGTTTTCTGCCATCTTTTTCGAGGAATGTCCGACGAAGAGGTGGAGGATTTGACTTCTGGTGTTGAGCAATTTCCGATCGCGGAAATGTTTAGAGAAGAAATGACTTTGAGAGTCACGAGATCGCGATGAGCTGACTGAATTTCTAAATCCAGGGTAAATCCAGCTTGTTTTAACTCGGGATATTGTGCAAACAGTTCTCGAATTGACCAAGATCGATTGACTTCAATTTCTTGCTGGACAATATTTCCCCGTAATTGCCAATCGAGATTCAAGATTACTCTTGTGCCTTTACATCCTCGATAGGTTATGGCGAGGGAACAATAATCAAAGCGACGCTCGCGGGAGCATAAAATTAGACTTCCCTGCTGACGAGGCAGGTTGAACACTGGTTTTTTGGTAGTAGGAAGCCATTCTTTAGCTAAATTGATCAGTAAACTAGAACTTCTCAACCATGCCATTCCTAGCAAAGAAATAGCCAATATTGCACCTAAAACTTGACTAGATGAACCTAGTTTGGCGACTAGAGGCTCGATAATTGTCCCCGTTTGACTGGCTAGGATCTTAGGTGCGATCGCTCCATTAACTGCCACCACCCAAAGACAAAATAGTAAAGTCAAACAGGCTGTTCCCGCAATACTACCGCCGATTAAAGATTTGGCACTAGGGTCTTTGGGAAGAACAATTTTGGCACATTGTCCTACATAAATATGACCAAAGAAAAGCATCAAAGTAACACCCAGCACCCGATCGAGTATCCGAGGCTGAAAAGAATTTCCCTGAAAGAAATCCCAGTTAACATACAGTAAGTTGTCTAGGTGCCAATTATTAAAACAAAGCATACAGAACAATAGCAGTAGGCTAACGTTAAGAATTGCCAGTAAGATAGTCACTCCAACGGTTAAGTTTAGAGATTGACGAGATAAAATATATCCTCCCAAGACAAAAAGTATTCCCGCCCAAGCAGTTGGCGGTAAAGGCGTGAAATTTGCCATGGTTGCCGATAAACCAAGGTAACAAGCTAAGGCAATAAGAAACACTCGAATGCTCACCGCCAGAGCCAGGACTAATGAACCAGCCTTACCCAAATAGTTGGCTGCCAGTTGTTTAACAAAAGTACTGCCGTCGCGAAAATCATAACTGCGACCAATTGCCTCTGCCATGCAAATTGTCGTTAGGATATTTATTCCACCCAAAACAATCAATAAGGTTATTGCGACCAATGAGCCTAAATCTGCTACAGCGATTGGCAGAGCCAGAAAAGCTTGAGGCAATCCCAAGGCAATGGTAATGAAAGTTGCTAACCAAAAAGGGGGCAATGATTCTAGCTTCAGAGCGATCGCACTCGTCAGCCAATGACACCTTTCTATTAGGGAGATTTTGCTCTTAAAAGCAGCTATGAGGGGTTGCTGATATTGTTTTAAATAGTGTCTTTGCACTAACAATTCTTCACAGCCGAGGGCTTTAGAGATATTGGGGACAATTAGCTTCGTAAAGTGATATTTATCAGCCAAAACATGAAGTAATGATGCTTTTAATTGAGGATTTTGCGGGACTAATATCGACCATTGAGGAGCAAAAGCTTCTAACTGCTGGATTGTGACTTCTGGTGCTTGATTATTGTTGAGGGTAAAAGCTTGAAAATACGCATCCTCGCGATCGTATTCACTATCATCGGTAAAGGAAAATTCTACTCGGGACGCTGATGCTAGCTGCGCTGTTTGTTTCTCGATTAAAAATAGTAAAGTTCTTATTTTTTTGGTACAATTTAACGCCAACAATTTATCTTTAGAAATCAATTCTTCTAGTGACATAACTACATATCTGCTAAAGGAGATATAAAAATTAAAATTAAAGCTTGAAACAGCATCATGCCCGATCTAAATTGGCAAAAAATCTATTTTTTTGATCCTTAACTTTTTTATGTAATTTGTTAAAATAATCTTCCTCAAGATGCTCTCCAGTATTGATTCGACCTTTCAATCTTTTGGCTCTTTTTTGTAAGTCTTTAAAATATTCTGTTCCAGTAATCTCAGCTATTTGTTTTTCTTTTTTGGTTTCGTCAATTTCTACTTGTAAGTTTTGTACTTGTGATTTTAAGTCTCGCTCTCGATTATTTATTTCTTCTGCCATCTGTAGAAAAACAAAGGCGAGTCTGCCCAAATCATCTTGAGAGCGAGAAGTTTTCGCCAACATTTCAGGTCTAAAATCACCTTTTTGTAATGCCTTTCCTGCTCTGGTTAGGATACGGATAGATTTAACTAGACTACGAGAAAGCAATAAAGCAATTATGGATGCCGTTCCACCTACTAACAAAACAAAATAACTATTGCGCCAAATTAAGGCTCGCATAGGAGATTCAAAAATATCTCTAGGTGTATTTACCCCTAAAACCCAAGGTTCGCTTTCTAATGGTGTAAAACCAGTCATCTGATTAGTTTCCTCTATAGATGAATAGTAGTTAGTATGACCCGTTTTTCTTGTCCTCACCATAGACTGAGCTAACTCGGGTAAATTAAGACTTTTAATCCGATCGTAATTTAGACCATAGGCATTTTCTGCCTTTAGTTTTTGTTGCACATTTGCTGGTAAAGAGTCCAAACTATGATAGAGAAAAGAATCATTTGGATGAACAATTACTATGCCATTTTCATCAATCAAAAAAGTTTGAACATATGAGTTGAGTTGGGTTTCATTAACAACTCTCTCAACTGCATAATGGTGAATCTTGAGTACTGCAACTCCCAGAATTTTACCTCGATCGGTACGTATTGGATGGGCAAAAAATAAACCTGGTCTGCCACTAGTTACCCCAACCAAAAGATCTACAGGTACAGTATCTTGACTACCTACTGCTTTTTTAAAATAGTTACGAAAACTATAATTTTGTCCGATAAAGTTAGGATTTGTAGAAACACGACAAATACCTTTTTCGTTCATGATAAAAACAGCATCATAATCTGAGCTAGAGCGCAATATCACCTCTAAGCTTTCTTGCACTTTTGAATAAAGACTGTCTCTTGGTGCAGAATTAGGAACTAAAAAATCTATTACTTTGGGATTTCGGGCAATTTGATTAATAGTTAAGCGCTTACTTGATATTAATTGGTCGAGACTACTAGCTCGGCTAACAGCAATAGCCTCTAACTTATAAGATTGACTCTCAGTTAAAATATTTAAAGCTAGTTGAAGGTTATTGTAAGCAATTAGGCTCATTGGTATAGTTGCTGCTAAGACAAGGGCAATTAATAACTTAGTAGAAATTGACCAATGGTTAGGAATGGCTCGTCTAATAAAGCTATTTTTTTTAATGAGATTTAGCATTATTTGTGACTATAAAATTCGACAATTTAGGAGCTAAGGACTAATATAAAATGTCCAACTATATCAAAACCAAATCAATATCTTATATCATTTCAGTTTTTAACCAAGACACATAATTTATTGGTTTTAGCTCTTAGCTCTTAGCCTTTAGCTATGAGTTATCTGTCTCAATCAAAAAGTAAACTGATATTATCCTATATTTGTTTGTAGTCATTGTTAAGATTTTTTCTTCTGACTTAAGAATTTCTAAAACAAATATAATAAATGCAAATAAAATATTTTACGTACTATCAAGCAAAATTTTGTAAGACTCTCCAATAATAAGTTTTGCAGTTCATGTATAAAACTATATGAATAGCTTCAAGCAAAATCAAGTCATTTTTTTTCTTAGTAAACAAACTATTTTTAGATATGCCAGGAAACAAAGTCAATCTAAATAAAAGGTGCTTTCATCCAAAGAATATTAATTGAAATCAAAGTAGATTCATTTTAATTTGGGTTTAGTTCTCAAATAAAAACAACATTTTTTTTGAGCAACACTTCACTTGTGAGCGATTAATCTTATAAAATAATAAGAACAATGACACAACAAGAACAACAACCTCAAAGCCGTAGAGACATTGAAGCTAGAATTATTGCCCAAGCCTGGAAAGATGAATCTTTTAAGCAAGAATTATTAGCAAATCCTAAAGCTGTAATCGAGCAAGAATTTGGCGTACAGTTTCCCGAAGCAGTAAATGTACAGGTTCAAGAAGAAAATCCGACTTCTCTTTATTTTGTATTACCTATGTCTCCTCAAACAGAAGGACAAGAACTGTCAGCAGAAGAGCTAGAAAGTGTCGCTGGAGGAGGAGTTATCAGCACGGCGATATATGCAGCTGGTGTTACTTATGAAGTTACTAAGGGATTCTTGTAAGTATCTACAGCTATTTTCCAATTAATAGATCGTAACGTTCAAAGTTCAAACCAACGAACGGCATCATCATATTTTTGATGATCGCTAACTTCTCGATAACTTTTAATACTAAAACAAATGAATCAACAACAACCAGAAAATCATTCTCAAACTCGCCGAGATATTGAAGCTCGCATGATTGCTAAAGCTTGGAAAGATGAAGCTTACAAGCAAGAATTATTAGCAAATCCTAAAGCTGTTTTTGAACAGGAATTTGGA
>JBCCDL010000566.1:0-4523 GCA_039030815.1 Cyanobacteria bacterium P01_A01_bin.83
TAAAAAATAGTTACAGGAATTTTTCTAAATGCGTCATCTTTTTCAAATGAAAATACCTTTTTTCTACTCTTATCGGTAAAATCTAACTGCGTAATTCCCACAATATATTTACCTAACGGTTTTGGTAGTTCTTTTAAATTTCCGAATAAAAATTCCAGCACAATAACCATCCTAAAGTAAGCGATTACACAATCCGTAACCTGGTACTTCCATATCTTTTATTCCTTCTAGCTTGGCAGTAGTTGCAGTTTGAAAATTAATTGTCGGTTCTCGTCGTAGCACTCCTGTTATGATGTTTTGATTGAGATCGGCATCAGCTTGACAACGAATTATCACCTTCTTACTCGTCTTTGTTGAAAAGCATAAATAATCGAGTCAAGAGAAATTCGAGTGTCTTCAACCCAATAAGTATCATTGCGATACTCTATATATGATTTAGCAGCTACAACTGGCATAACTGATTTTTACTGTGATTTATTTTCTTTAATTGCTCCTAACTGTAGCAATTTTATTTACAATTTAACAAACTTACTCAAGAGCGATCGCAACTAAATATAATATAGAGAAGCATCGTATTCCATACCTTGTGCTTGTAGTTGTAAGGCGCGATTGCACTTCACTACATAATTTTAAAAATAGCGATCGCTTTATGGCTTCAACCAATTTTCTAGTTTTAAACCATTGATGTTTTTAAAATGACGAATATTATTGGTAACTAATATATCGAGACGAGAACGTGCAACGGCTGCTTTTGTCATTTCTTGTGGTTGGAATTTATTAAATTATAGCGATCGCAAATAGAAGCATAATCGAAAACTACATTGAGGAATTTGACTTATAATATGGGTCTAAACGGAGTTGGTTGTTTATATTCAGCCAAGATAGCAATAATATTGACCAATGAAGAAAAAATATGTTTACTGGCAAGATGAAGATATGTGGTTAGGCTATCTTGAAGACTATCCTGACTATTGGACTCAAGGAGAAACTGAAGAAGAATTAAAAGAGAATTTGCTGGATATTTATCAAGAGTTAACAAATGGGACAATTCCGAATGTTCGCAAAGTTGCCGAACTGGAAGTGTCGTGAAGCGTAGAGATTTGATTAAGCAGCTTGAGCAGATGGGTTGTGTCTTTATTCGTCACGGTGGTAAACATGATTGGTATCAAAATCCCAGAACTAGGGTTTCTCAACCCATTCCCAGACATAGAGAAATAAAAAAGCAACTTGCCAAACAAATTATTAAAATGCTCGGAGATCGTTAAGATACAAACTAAAGCGATCGCATCACGGCATAATATAAAGAAGAATCGTATTTTATTCCTTTTGCTTGAAGTTGTAATGCTCGATGCTACGGATAGCTTTGCAATCACAATTCACGACATAATTAAAAGAAACAGGATTTGATAGATTTATATTGTAAGCACCATATAATAGTATATTTGTTTTGATAATAATCAGTAGTAGTATTCCAAAATCTGCTAGCACTCTTATCTATAACTACCAGAAAGACTTGCTTGCATTAGCTAGTCAGAATAATGCAGTTGCACAAGAAGAGTTTAAAAAGTATTCTAACTATGGATTTCTAAGAGGAATATACTTTAACAATTTTATAACCGTAATTTTTCTCAAAATAAAATACGGAAATATTGTTATAAAAACTCATTCAAAACCAAGTTTTTTTATTAAGCTGCTTGTTGCTCTAGGATTAGCAAAAGCCACTTTTTGCTATAGAGATCCTAGAGATATTATTCTTTCTGCTATTGACCATGGAAAAAGAACTCGAAAAGGGCTAGACAGCTCGGATGCTTGTAAAAACATGGTAACAGTTGAAGATAGTCTTCCAATAGTTAAGTCTTGGACAAGTAACTGGTATAAGTGGAATAAATTCGGTAAGGTATTGTTTATTAGATATGAATATTTGATAGAAAACAAAATATTTTGTCTTCAAGAAATGAATGAATATTTCAATTTTAAGCTTAAAAAAGAGCAGATAAAAGAAATATACGTAAAACACGAACAGATTAAAAAGACCGCTTGGAATTTTAATAAAGGTACAACCGCAAGGTATAAAACCGAAATGAATACTTCAGATTTATTGTTATGCGATCGAGAACTTAAAAGTATTTTGAAAGATATGAGCTATGGTATTTATCAACAAATTGACAACTGATAATTTTGTGAATAAGCAATATTTCGTAAAGATATCAATGTAGTGTTAATTATTGAGTTGAGTTTAATTCTCTAACTTAAATAATAGATGGATTTTGCGCTTTTCTCTACCCATCTTACCAATATAATTCTTAATCTATTAACTTTCATCCTTCATTAATTCCATAGCTTCTTCCTGTTCATACTCTTGCTCTTGTTTACTTCTTCTAGGTTTAAAATCCTGTAATAATCCCATCAAAGCAAGGATTACAGTGGGAGTGAGAAAAGTAGATAAAGCTAAACCACTCAAGGCAACACCAAAACCCCGATCCAATTCTGCGCCTTTCCCTGGAAGTATAGTGAGGGGTAACATACCGAGTACGCGCTTTTCCTGCGGATATAGAGATCGGGGGTAAGCGATCGCTATATTCAGAGAATTGAAGACTAGATTACCTCAACAATTCAACTCACTACGTCTCAAGGCATTTGCTCAATTTTCCCTCAAGTACTTCAAAAATGAGAAAATATTAGGAATAGACATGAGAAAGTAAGGCTTCATAATCTCTCTGATTAGTTAAAGCTCTAGCTTTTCCCAACAATTGAGCTGATTCCTCTGAATATTTACCTGTTTTGGTCAGACAAGCAGCCAGGAAAACCAACGCACACCAATTTTGAGGATTTAAAGCGATCGCTCTACGAAACATCAATTCGGCTTCTGAGTAAAGTTTCATCCGAAATAGTGGTGCTGCATTATTATGCCAAAGAGTTGAGATTTTTGTAGGATTTGCTAATTGCAATTTCTCTATTGTTTCTATTTGTTCTTTAACTTTTCCTGCTACGTGACGCGATCGCTCGATATCACCTTTAGCTTCTAATAGGTTTAATTCTACTGCTGCTATCTCTATCTCTATCCAGGGTTTGTTCTTCCAATTAACATCCTCAAGCAATAAGTTTTTTAGTTGAGCGATCGCATCTTCAGCCAATTGATATCGAGTTGAAGTGCTAAAGAGTCGTGCTGCTGTTCTGAAGTAATAGAAACGAGCTAATCTGTTTTCTTGACTGGGTTTAGTCCGATCAATTAATCGATTGAAAATATTAATCCATTCATCAAGACGATTTAGTTGAAGCCAGCATAAGGCTTGAGTTCCATCGTTCATTACTTCTAGAATTAATTGAGAATCCAGATTAGAAGATATTGCCCATTTTAGATAATCTTCTTGTTGAGCAACAGCATCGCTACAGCGACGTAACATAGCAAGATTATCTACTAAATTCCACCAACCCCAAACTCTTTCTTCTACTTCTAGATCCGATTGCAAATAATTTGTGAGCAGGTCAATGATTGCTTCTTTGTTGCCTTCTCGACTGTAATTTTCTATTTGAAGGCGAATTTTTTCAAAACTGTAGTTCATTAGCGTTTATTCTTCATCAATTCCCTAGGTTCATCATGAATCTCATTCTCTTGCTTATTCCTTCTAGGTTGAAAATCCTGCAATAATCCCATCAAAGCAGGAATTACAGTGGGAGTTAAAAAAGTAGAAAGAGCCAAACCGCCTGTTAAGGCAATACCCAAACCCTGATAGAGTTCTGCGCCTTTTCCTGGTAACACGGCTAGGGGTAGCATACCTAGTACTCTATTACCTGCGGACATAAAAATGGGGCGCAAGCGATTACGCGACCCGTAGCCGACCGATCGCAAATCAAACAATGATTATCATAACTAAAAGTATTATATTTAATTAAAAACTTACTCCATCATCATGACCAGCGTTACTTTGAGCCTCAAACCCTTCGTAGATAAAATTAGCGAGACAGATTTAGAACATCTTTGTCAAGAAAACCCCGATGCAAGATTAGAAACTAATCCCGAAGGTCAATTAATCATTATGTCTCCTACAGGAAGCGAAAGTGGAAAGTTCAATATTAGTTTAGCTGCTCAAGTTTGGAATTGGAATAACCAAACAAAATTAGGTGTTGCTTTTGATTCTTCGACAGGGTTTAAACTAGCTAACGGTGCAATTCGCTCGCCAGATGTAAGTTGGGTTACTCTTACTAAATGGAATAGTTTGACTAAAAAACAACAAAGAAAATTTGCCCCTATCGATCCTGATTTTGTGATTGAATTAATGAGTCCTACAGACGATCTAGATGAGTTGCAACGCAAAATGCAGGAGTATCGAAACTGTGGAGTAAGACTAGGATGGTTAATCAACCCCGACGAAAAACAAGTAGAAATTTATCGTCAACAAGAAGAACCAGAAATATTAAATAATCCACAAACTTTATCAGGAGAGGGAATCTTGCCTAATTTAATAGTTGATTTACAAGATATTTTTGAAGATTAAAAACAGATTGCTTGAATTACTACTTTA
>JBCCDL010000567.1:0-4521 GCA_039030815.1 Cyanobacteria bacterium P01_A01_bin.83
CCTGTCTCGCTTGGCATCCCAGAGGCAAGTATTTAGCAGCGGGAGGACAAAATGGAGAATTAATTATTTGGCAACAGTCTCTTGCTGGCAAAGGATTTGGCTAAACATTATTCACCATTAGTTTGAGTTAGCGGCTAGCAAAGTCTAACTTAATCTCAGTTTCGATACTTTGAACACAGTCTAACGTTGGGTTTGCTCAACAATAACGACTTTCGTAATTAAGCGAAATTTATTCACCCTTCCAGCCTTAAATAATTATTCATTACTCATGCCATTAAGATGAATTTATTTAGCAAAACTTCTCCTCAAGCTGATTTAGATACAATCAGAGAAATCAAATTCTGGATATATCAGCAATTAAATTTAGATCGTGAAATAATCATTTCTATCAATCAACTTCAATGTCACCAACCTGATTGCCCACCTGTAGAAACTGTCATTGCTATCATGACTACTCCTCCCCAACAATACAAAATCCACAAATCTATATCTGAAATTACTCAAGCAGATATCACCCAATTTTCCCATTGACTACTGTACAGACAAAACATGCCTTATCTCCATTAACAACAATGATTGCAACCATCGACCAAAACACTAACAAAGCAGTTCCCGTTACCGTCCTAACAGGCTATCTCGGTGCAGGAAAAACCACCTTGCTCAATCGTATCTTGACTCATGAACATGGTAAAAAAGTAGCCGTAATCGTAAATGAGTTTGGCGAAGTTGGTATTGATAACCAGCTAGTCATTGATGCCGATGAAGAAATCTTTGAAATGAACAACGGCTGTATTTGTTGTACCGTTAGAGGTGATTTGATTCGCATTATTGGTAACTTAATGCAGCGGCGTGATAAATTTGATCATCTGGTTATTGAAACAACAGGACTAGCAGATCCTGCACCAGTTATTCAAACCTTTTTTGTCGATGAAGAAATTCAAACTCAGTTAGATCTTGATGCAGTAGTTACCGTAGTTGATGCTAAACATATTTGGTCACACTGGGATAGTGACGAAGCACAGGAACAAATTGCCTTTGCCAACGTAATTCTATTAAATAAAACTGATTTGGTCGAACCTGAACAGCTAGCAGAATTAAAGCAAAAAATTCGCTCTATGAACGGCATAGTGAAAATATACACTACCCAAAATGCCAATATCAACATGGATTATGTATTAGGTGTGAAGGCTTTTGATTTAGATCAAGCACTAGAAATCGAACCAGAACTTTTAGGGGAAGATGCTCACGAACACGATGAATCAGTTTTTTCCTTTGCCATTGTCGAATCAGGAGAAGTAAATTTAGAAAAACTCAATACCTGGCTTACAGAATTACTCCAAATTCAAGGTCCTAATATTTTCCGCATGAAAGGAATTCTTAATGTAGCTGGGTCCGAAGACCGCTTTGTCTTTCAAGGAGTTCATATGATTTTTGATGGTAGACCAGACCGTCCTTGGAAACCATCAGAAACCCGTAAAAACGAACTAGTATTTATCGGACGAGATCTTGATGCTGAACAGTTATGTCAAGATTTCAAAGCTTGTTTGGTTTAACTAACTTTTTTAAGTCAATGCTACAAGCTTGCATTTTTGAGTCGATCAAATAAGAATATAGGCTTACAGAGTGATTTAAATATTGCTAAGGGAAAAATATTTACAACAACATAGTTTTTTCTGTTGGCAAAACTGGACAAGCTAATGAATTACTCTAGATATCATTAAGCGATCGCTCTCTTGTCGTCTGCTTCGGTTGTTAAATCCGCAACTAATTAAATTATGACCAGTCAAATTTAACGTCTGATGTGAATTAAAAAACCTTAAAATCATTCATTTAAAATCTTGATCGTCAAATTTTTCAATCTGTATAGCCCAGAAACTAAAATTTATTAGTTTTATTAAAAGCTAATAGCTGTCCTAAAGGATACCGCTTCGCATAATAGCTAAGAGCTAAAAATTAGTAACCTAGAACGAAGCCAATTCACATTAAGCGTATTTAGGCTTTGTTCAGCTTTTGGAGTGCTAATTGAATTCCCAAGAGAAACAAACCAACTGTCGCTAAACTAAAAACTCCTGTTCCCAGTGCTACAATTCCCATAACTAGAGTTCTGACTGCCGTGGTGATGTTGATTACCAGCGGGTTAGTTGAGGTAATCGCTTTGGCGCCATAGGTTTGGGTAATAGATTGCAGCAAAGAATACGCTCCGTATGCAATTGTTCCCGAGATTAGGGAAGAGGCAAAGCAGCGTAAGGGTGTAGTTTTATCTTCTTTGATCTCTATCTCAGGGTCTTGCTGAGCCGACTCGTTGGATGTATCTTTCATAAAATAAGCTAGTTACCGAATTTAACCACAATTAATCTTGATATTTAATTGCTTACTTCCCCATTATCCCCGATTTTAGACTGCCGCTACAGGAGATTCTGACCAGCGACCAACGGCTTTGCCAATCACACTCAGCTCTTGCATTAAGTTGGCAAAACTCTCGAAAGTTTGGGACTGAGGTCCATCAGACAGGGCTTTTGCTGGGTTGGGATGAACTTCAATCATCAATGAATCTGCTCCTGCGGCGATCGCTGCTTTTGCCATGGGGGGAACAAAGCCTGCCACTCCAGTGCCGTGACTTGGATCGATGGCGATCGGTAAGTGAGTCAGGGAGCGCAATACGGGTAATACGGCTAAATCAAGAGTATTCCGCACATATTTACGATCAAAGGTACGAATGCCACGCTCACACAAAATTACCCGAGAGTTTCCTGCTGCTAAGATATATTCTGATGCCATTAGCAAATCATCAATCGTCGCAGACATTCCCCGTTTGAGAAATACTGGCTTATCCTGGGCACCTACCTTTTTTAGCAAAGCAAAGTTTTGCATATTGCGGGCTCCAACCTGGACAATGTCAGCAAATTCTGCCACCTTATCCACATCAGCAGTGTCCATAACTTCGGTAATAATGCCCAAGCCGCTAGCATCCCTAGCTGCCGCTAGTAATTCTAAAGCACTTTCCCCATGACCTTGAAATGAATAGGGAGAAGTGCGAGGTTTGTATGCCCCGCCTCGTAAAAAGCTGGCTCCAGCTGCCTTAACCGCCTTAGCTGTTTCAATAATCATCGCCTCATTTTCCACTGAACAAGGACCAGCAATGACGACTACGGGATGATTATGTCCAAAGGTAACATCTCCACTAGGAGTAGAAACCACAACGCTACTGTGTTCTCCATTGCGGTATTCTAAACTAGTTTTTTTATAGGGTTTTTCCACGCGGAGTACGCTTTCGATCCAAGGACTAATTTCTTTTATTTGCAAGGGGTCTAGTGTGGCAGTTTCTCCGACCAGACCCATGACTATTTTATGTTTACCGACTATTTTTTCTGGAGTTAATCCCCAATCCTGTAATTCCGCTTCTATTCTCTGAATCTCTTGATCTGGAGAACCCACTTTCATTACTACAATCACGATTTATAACTCCAAAATTACTGCAAAGTTACCATATCAGTTATATTAGTCAATTTTTCTCAAAAGCGTCACATTCTGTTTATCTGTATTAAGCACAGGAATTATTATTTTGAGCTAGCCAAAAAAATGTAGGGATCAATTTTGCCGCTCAACCGTTGATTCTCAAACTGGTACTGATGCGATCGCCAGCAAATTTATAGCTGAATCAAAGAAAGCTCCATTAAAATTGCCAATCAATCGAATAAACAAAAGCCAAAATCAAACTCATAATAATATGCTCCCCACCATCTTCTAATAATGCAAAAATTGAATATAGAACAGCATTGTTGTTCATCATAACTTGGAGTAGATCAAAAACAATCCCTGGGATAGCTAGAGCTAACAGTAATAAAACCAGGATATTACTATATTTTCTTTCTATAGATTTTGCTTTAGTGTAACCCCAGCCAATAAGTAGTAAGAAACACATTGCTACTACCGCAGAAACAAAAACTTCCCCAAAATCTATTGCTCTTAAATTAAATGCTTCTTGAAATCCTAATGAGTTGCTGACTACAGCTCCAATCTTTTCATGAATTATTAAAGCGTCATCTAATAGCAAATAGCCATAAAATAAACTCCATGACATAAAAATCATTTTTTTTCTCTGCCAAAAGCCAAAGCCTAGAAGCAGCATGATCCATAGCTCTTTGATATATTGAAATATTTCTCCATAGCCTTGATCTTGAGTTAGCAGCAATAAATTTTCATACAGCACAAACTTTGACAAAATCAAGCTAGAAAAATCAGATTTCGGCAATAGGCAAATTAAATATAGTAAGATAAATACTGAGTCAGTAATTAACAATAAAATCAAAAGCTTAAGCGAAAAATTTTCCAGATAGTTTGATAATCTATTCTCATTAATATTAATTCTAATCATTATTATTTGCGTACAATGATTACATCAGAACTTAAAAATAAATAATGATGTATTAACTGATCTTTTATATATAACAGCGGTTAGTTAGCTTAAGATTGACAAAATTTTGTTTGATTGCACAAAAAAACAAATAAAATTATTGCCTA
>JBCCDL010000568.1:0-4505 GCA_039030815.1 Cyanobacteria bacterium P01_A01_bin.83
ACCATCTTCCGCGCCATGTCCGCTTTATCTGCTTCTACTGCGGCGATAATTACTTTACCATCATCCTCAATATCAATTTTTGCTCCAGTTTGTTCAGTGATGGCTTTAATAGTCTTCCCAGAAGGTCCGATTACCATCCCAATGAGATCGGGGTCGATTCTCATGGTCAACAGTCGAGGAGCATAGGGAGATAAATCTGATCTTGGTTTATCGATCGCCTTAAGCATTTCCTCTAGAATATGGATACGTGCGGGTAAAGCCTGTTGAATTGCCTTAGAAATAACCTCCATCGACAGACCTGTAATTTTCATGTCCATCTGCAATGCCGTAATTCCTGCATCTGTTCCCGCAACTTTAAAATCCATGTCCCCTAAAAAGTCTTCGATGCCCTGGATATCAGTCAAGATTCTGACTTCATCTCCTTCTTTGATCAAGCCCATCGCCGCACCACTAACAGGTTTTGACAAGGGAACTCCTGCATCCATCAATGAGAGGGTTGAACCGCAGACCGAACCCATAGAAGTTGAACCATTGGAAGACAAGACCTCCGAGACGACCCGCAACACATAAGGAAAATCTTCAACCTTGGGTAATACAGGGAGTAAAGCTCTTTCAGCCAATGCCCCATGACCAATTTCTCTCCTTCCAGGCGATCGCATAGGACGAGTTTCACCGACAGAATAAGGAGGAAAGTTATAGTGATGTAGATAACGTTTTTCTTCTTGAATCGTCATGTCATCTCGGGTATCCTGAGCATCTCCCGAGGTACCTAAAGTAGCAATTGAAAGTACCTGAGTTAGTCCTCTTTTAAATAAGCCACTACCATGAACCCGATTTGGTAAGATTCCTACCTGCGAAGTAATTGGTCGTACCTGATCTAGCTTTCTACCATCAACTCTAATACCATCTTCCAGAATTTGACCACGCATCAACTTCTTAGTCAAACTCTTAAATACTTTGCCGATGGCTTTGGGGTCTTCCGTGGTCGCCACCACAATCGGATCGTCTTCAGGTAGTTCAGCAATAGTATCTATAATCTGAGTTTGTTTTATCTCGTCTAAAGCTTCATCCCTAGCTTTTTTATCCAACTCATATTGCGACAGGATCTTTTTGATATCTTTAGCAGTATGCTTTTCAATATATTTGGCTAAACTCTCGTCCTCTACTGGTGGTTCAGCAGTAACAATCTCGATTCCCAATTCTTTAATTAGTTCCCGCTGAGCTTGAATTAGTTCTTGAATTGCTTCGTAAGCAAAGTCAATTGCCTCAATCACATCTTGTTCTGGTAGTTCATTAGCTCCTGCTTCTACCATTACAATGCCATCGGGGGTTCCTGCTACGACAATATCTAAATCCCCTTTGTTGATTTCTTTATAGGTAGGATTGAGAATAAAATCATCTCCCACAAGACCGACCCGTACTGCTGCCATTGGACCAGAAAAAGGAATTTCTGCCAGTAAAACTGCGATCGAAGCCCCTGTAACTGCTAAAACATCAGGAGGCACATCCTCATCTAGAGATAAAGTAGTGGCAACTATTTGAATATCATCTCGTAACCAGTTAGGAAATAATGGACGAATTGGTCGATCAATTAACCGACTAATCAAAATTGCTTTTTCCCCAGGTCTTCCTTCTCTTTTAAAAAAACCTCCAGGAATACGACCTGCTGCATACTGTCGCTCTTCGTAGTCTACAGTTAAAGGGAGAAAATCAATTCCTTCTCTTCCCTGGGCTCTGGTCGCAGTAATTAAAACTGCTGTATCTCCTGACTCCACCAATACTGAACCACCTGCCTGTGGTGCGAGCAAGCCTACTTTAAGCCGAATATCACGACCATCAAAGGATATCGACTTGTCAAATTCCTGCATATAAGTTTATTTTCCTTATTTTCTCGCTTCTTTTTCTCGTGGTTTGATCCTAACATTATCTCAATTGTTAAATCCTATATCTCGTGAGAGGATCAAACTATAGTTTTGTGTTTATTATTTAAGTTACTTAAAGTAGCTTAAACAGACTGAATCAATCACGGATTACAGCTTATTGTTTAATGTTCATTGTTTAATCTAATTGTTTCCACCCAGCCTTTTGAGGCTTAAAGCTTTCATCAAAAGTCGTATGGGAATCATAATAAACTTCATAAGAATATTCCTGGGAAAGCTTGGCATCTCTCAAATCCGCCCCAGCAAAAATAGTATGGAACAGGTGAGCATCTCTCAAGTTTGCTCCTTGTAAATTGGCTTTGGTGAAATTGGCTTGCTTGAGATGAGCCTCTCTCATGTCCGCTTGATATAAATTAGCACGTTCAAAATTAACCTTGGTCAAAATAGCCTTGATAAAATCTACTAACGCTAAATTGCTTTGAATGAAGCTAGAATCTCTCAAATTAGAATTGCTAAGATTAGCTTCACGCAGATTAGATCCGTCTAATTGAATTCCCTTTAGACTTACTCCCCCTAAAGGTGCTTTGCTCAGATCTGTACGGCGAAAATTTGTTTCTCCTTTATTATACCTACTCAGAATTTCATAGGGTTTAGCAAAAGAAAAAACATTAGTATTATAAATATTAAAAATGTTTGCCAGAAAAAAGTCTACAGTTATCTGCTTTAAATATCCTCGTTTTACGGCTATACGATGGAATCTCGCTGGCTTAACTTGTTGTTGTTGTTCTCGTATTAGTTTAGCAATCTGTTGTTCATCTAATAATCCTGCTTGGCGAAAATAATAGATGAGAGGTTTTTTTTTCTTTTGAGCAAGTATATCTTGCCATGCTTCGGCAAAAAAATCGGCTGTTTGTTGTTTAATCCAGTTATGGCTAGCTAATATTTCGCCAATTCTTAACTTATTACTAGACTGTAGTTGCAAAGCAAATTCAATTTGGCTAGCGGTAATTAATCCTGCCTCAATTAAAGTTTCTCCTAAAGGTCTGCTAGCTTTTGAGATTAAAAGCTTGTTTTTGTCAGATGAATTTGGCATTGTTTCCCACAGACAAGCTTGATAAAGAATAGTTTGTTTAAGTTTAAAATTAACTAACATATTATAACAATCAATTTAAATGCTGATAATATATTTGCTGTCTAAGTAAAATTAAGTAAATGTAAATACCTAAAAAATTTTGATAGTCAACAATAGTTTTTTGACTCTGATATTAAGCTACAAATAAGTATTCAAAATCATTAATTTAATCTAAGCTTGCCTCACAAATTTTTGGTAAATTATGATCAATAAATGCTTTCAGTAAACATGAATAATAATTTTTCAGTTTGCTTTTGCCAAATATTATATTAAAATCCTTCAAGTAAATTTTACTTTATGGTCGAATAATTATAGTAAAATTACTGAGTCAGGCTTGACTACCAAAAAATAACAAATTGGAACTCAAATTAACCCATCCTTGGGTAAAAACTGTAGCCCAAGCTAAGGAAATTCAAGAACAATTAAGATCTCAGGTAATTAGTTCAGACTGCTTAGACGATGTCAACTATGTGGCTGGGGTTGATATTGGGTTCAAAAATAACTATACAATTTCCCAAGCAGCGATCGCGATTTTAACTTACCCCAATTTAGAGTTGGTCGAACACAAACTTGCTCAAATTCCTACGGCATTTCCCTATGTTCCAGGATACCTTTCATTTCGAGAAATACCAGCTATTTTAGCAGTACTACCTCAACTAGAAATTATTCCAGATCTGATTTTGTGTGATGGTCAAGGTTTAGCTCATCCTCGTCGTTTAGGTCTGGCATCTCACTTGGGACTATTGCTTGATATCCCAACTATTGGTGTGGCAAAATCGCTATTTATTGGCAAACATGAACCTGTGCCTACAGTCAAAGGATCTTGGCAACCATTAATAGACCGAGAAGAAACTGTCGGTGTAGCATTGCGATCGCGTACTAACGTCAAGCCAATTTACGTTTCCATTGGGCATAAAATTAGTCTGCCAACTGCAATTAGCTATGTAATGGGATGTATCACAAAATATCGCTTGCCAGAAACCACCAGATGGGCAGATAAATTGGCTTCCCATAAAAAGTAGCAACCCAGCAATCAACTCACAAAAACTCAAATTATGAAATATCAAGTAGTTTACGATAGCAAATGTAATTTATGTTCAACTTTTGCTCAACTATTAAAGCAGTTTGACCGCGAGCAAACCTTCTCATATATTGCAATGCAGGATGATGTCAAGTTATCCAATTATGGCATCACCTCTACCGATTGCGAAGCGGGCATGATTTTGATTGATGCCGAGCAACCATCCCTAAGATGGCAGGGCAGTGAGGCGGCAGAGGAAATTGCTCGTCTACTTCCTTTGGGAGAAGCCTTTATTGCGGCATACCGCGCTATTCCAGGGATGAAATGGTTAGGAGATCGTAGCTACGAGCAAATCCGCGATCATCGATATGAATGGTTTGGAGAGCGCCAAGATCCTAATTCACTCTAGATCAACAAATTAAACTCAGTGTCTCATTTTTAAATAACTCACAATTATTAATTGTTCATTGTC
>JBCCDL010000569.1:0-4502 GCA_039030815.1 Cyanobacteria bacterium P01_A01_bin.83
CAAAGGACTTGTCCGCATGTAGCGACGCTTAGCTGCAAAGCAGCTTGTAGCCGAGGAAAACATGCGGCGTGAGGGGGCGCCTTTGTCGGCACATCTCGCGCTCAAATAAGTGAGGTACATTAATTCGGACGCGATGTCGCCATCGCATGGCGACATTAATGAGGACACGTCGCCACAAAGGGCTGGTTCCCCATGTACTTGGTTCAGGCGCTCGTGATGTCCGTGCCGTCCGTTCGGAGCGAGAAAAAAGTTAAAACCTTTTCCCCTTTACCCTTTACCCGCAGGTTCCGATGATTTTAAATCATCGGCTTGCCTGCGGGCGCATTCGGAAGGGGCGCACGCACAAGGTGCGAAGTCGTCGAAGACGATGATCTGGGTGCGAAGCACCCTGCGTCGGAGCTTGCATCCGACTTTTAAACGCCCCGTCGCCTTTTACCTGACACAACTGAGGTGTATCTCATTAATACGAGAATGGCTATATTTGGTTCTCTTCAAGCATTTGTTCGTTTAGAGAAAATGCGTATTCACAACTCAATTTCTAATTGGTATCAAGTACAGAGAAACTTATTTACCTTGGTCATTCGTGAATCTATTCTAGGCAATCTTGCCCATATTTGTGCCGTTTAGTCCCCATAGTCTTATTTTTTTGTCAATGCGTAAGTCCTACTACTTTTATAAAGAACAACAGTGATTGAGATCGTAAATAATCAATTTTATATATAATTACACATTAATTTCCTTAATTCTTTTGTAACTGTTAATAGTCTATTATCCTTCAAACATTAACTCCTTCCAATTCATCCTCTGTAGACTGATACAACTGTCTCAACTTATCTAACTTCTCTTCATCAGCATTCCATAAACCCCGTCCCTGTGCTTCGATCGCTCGTGCTACTATATTCCTAAACGCTTCAGGATTGGCTTCTCGTAACTTGGCTGCCATTTCGGCATCTAGGGCATAGGTATCAACTGCTTGGTCGTAGACCCAGTCGTCTTTAAAATTAGCTGTACCACCCCAACCAATTAAGGCTGTCATGCGTTGGGAGATTTCGTATGCCCCACCAGAACCTTGATCTGCCATTGCCTCAGCCCATTTGGGATTGAGTAACTTAGTACGGTATTCCATACGAAGTAAGTCTTTTAGTTTACGGGGGTTAGTATCTTTAGAGAAGCTTTCCACAAAAGATGTGGTTACTTCTTGACCGCTTTGTTTTTCTGCCGCTAGTTTCAAACCCCCCGTGTTGCCATAATATTCTTGAATATCGGTTAAGCCATATTCCACCGAGTCAATTTCTTGCACGATTTGACTGCTTGTTTCTAACAACTGAGATAATACTTCTGGTCTAGCTTGTCCTTTATCCTGGCGTCCATAACTAAAGACGTTGCGGTTTTTCCAAGTATCGGCAAGTTCATCACTAGATTCCCAATTACTGTCCACTACCTGATCATTAACCAACGAGCCAAAATCACCAGCAGGGTTAGAAAACATCCTGGCACTAGCATTTTTCACTCCTTGGGCTTCTAAAGCTAAACAATGCTTACGAATATAGTTATTCTCTGACTTTTCCTCTGTTTCTGCTGCCCTTCTAAACAAATCGTCTAGCAACTCAATAATATTGACAAAAGTATCACGGAAAATCCCCGACAGATTAGCCAAAACATCAATGCGAGGATGTCCTACCTCCTCAATAGGCTTTAACTCATAACGCACAATCCTCCCCGTACCTTCCTTTACAGGTTCAGCGCCTACAAGTTCCAGTAAAATACCCAAAGACTCCCCCTTAGTCTTAATCGAATCCAGTCCCCATAACATCACCGCCACTGTCTCAGGATACGTACCTTTTTCATCCAAATTCTGCTGAATAATCTTCCTGGCAATCTCTCTACCCCTCTCATATGCAGCAGGAGAAGGCATCCGATAAGGATCTAAAGCATGAATGTTCCTACCCGTAGGCAACACCCCACTACCATCCCGCAACAAATCACCACCAGGCGCAGGAGGAATATACTCCCCATTCAAACCCCGTAACAAATTAATCATCTCATCGCTATTGTGCGCCAACAAATCCCTAATCCTTTCTCCCTCTTTAAACTTACTCAACAAAACAGAATCATTCTCTTTTTCTCTCTGCGCCTTTGCGTCTCTGCGCGAGATTACTCCATCAATCTCACTATCAGACAAATCCCCATCAAAATACGCCTCCAAATACGAACGCAACTGCGACTCATCAGGCTGTTGACCCAAGACATGTAACCCCGAAGAAAACAAACGCTGTTCCAATACCTGCAAGTACTCATATACCTTGACAAAATACTGATTGATCACCTGCTTGCTAAACAACTTCGCATTTTCCACAGTAAAATCAATTCCCTGTTTCAATCCCTCATCAAACTTACAGTCCTTCTGCAAACCTGCATCCACAATCTTCTGACAAATAATATCTCGCAGGGCGTAATTCTTTTCAGTATCCTCACGATATTCCCCAATCAATTCCCGCAACGCAATTAACTCTTTATACAAACCCGCCCGTCCATAAGGAGGGACATTATGAGAAACTAAAACACCATAACCGCGACGCTTTGCCAAAATCGATTCCGAGGGATTATTCGCCGCATATATATATAGATTGGGAATATCTCCCAGTAAAATATCCGACCAGGAGTAACCCGTGTTACCTAAAGGTGAACCTGGTAGCCATTCAACTGTACCGTGCATTCCAAAGTGAACCACCGCATCGGCTTGATATTCATTTTGCAACCATTTATAAAAGGCTGCATATTGAGGATGGGGGGTCAGATCTTTCTCAAACATCAAGCGCATCGGATCTCCTGCAATGCCTAAGGGAGGCTGCACCCCAATCCAAACGTTACCAAATTGCACCCCACCGATTTGAAACTCATCGCCGTAGGTTTTTATTCCTGTACCTGTTAGAGATTGCCATTGTTTTTCTACTCGTTTTGTTTGCAGATATCCTAGCCATTTTTCGAGAGTGCGAACATTTACTTTAGTTTCAGGCAAAGATGCAGAAGTACCCAGAGGTTGTTCGTCGGCTTCTTTTACCTGTTTGATTATCTCTTCACCATCGGCTGGTAACTCTCCCACATCGTAACCCTGTGCTTTTAAAGCCTGAAGGAAGTTAAGTAAACTCTTGGGGACATTTAATAAAGCTGCTGTACCCGTTGCGCCATAACCAGGGGGAAAACCATAGAGAATCACGGCTAGTTTTCTTTCAGGAGTGGGTTTGTGTCGCAAACTAACCCACTTTTTGACTCTGTTAGTCAGGCGATGGAGTCTTTCGGGTACGAGATAGATATCTTCTCCTACTAAACCACCTAAAGCAATAGTATCGATCGCACCATCTAATTCGGGCAAGGAATATAACACTACACTTTGCAAACCGCCTATCCCCTGGCGAGTCCAGGAATATATATCTTGAATAAGTAAAGGCGCAGCAACTATATAAGGCACATTTTTGGCAGTCAGGATTCTTTTAGCAACTTCTACCTGTCTTCCTGCTTCCATCGAACCTGCAGGTCCGCCGACCAAGGGAAAGCCAATAGTGGAGACAATGGCATCTACCTTTACTGCATCATCTTTTAAAGAGAGAATTTCTTTGTGACCCTGCTGTCTTTGTTGTTGTTCATAATCGGTAGTTAGCCAGTCGCGCACAATAACGTGACCTTCAACGCCGTTAATGAATACAGGGAGGGGAATCAATCCCTGGGATTCAAAATGCTTAATTAACTGGGGTATATATGGTTGTTTGGTAATAACGTGCTTGCGGTATAACAGGATGCCGATGGTTGGTTTGGGCGAACAGCCGTTCGCCCCTACGCGGTTCACGTACCAATCTAAATAATCTTGGGGCGAGGTAAAATACCCCTGATACTCAGGATGCAGCAAACCCATGTTAGGGGTTTCAATTGGTTGGGGAATTTCTCCTACTGACAATCCTAAATACTTCTCTGCTAGCGTCCAGCACATCGCCGCCACATTTTCTGTTCCCCCTGCATTCCAATAGCCATAAATAATTAACCAGTTACGCAAATCCTGCACTTTCTTGGCAGGGATATATTTTAATAACTTGGGTCCCGTTTTTAAAAAACTCAGATAACCTGCCAGCTTATCTTCTTCCTTGCTATTGCCAAACTTACTCAGAATAAACTTAACTGGCTTAGGCATTCCTTTCGGTTTATCGCCGATCGCAAATTTACCCAAACGAGTTAAACTAATTAATTCTATTGCCGACTCAAACACCAACCTGATGGGAATATCCTTAACCCTTTTCCGCAACCAGATAACTTGATCATAATCAAAAACTAAACTAGCAAAAAAGACATCAGCCGACTGTAGCGCAGCTTCTACCTTATCAGGTGCAGCGGTAATATCGCGATCGCTAAAAAAAGTTACCTCCAACCCCTCACAGCTTGCCATCGCCATCTGTGCCGCCTGACGATAGAGATTAGCGTTAAAAGATTCAAATCCTGCGATCGCAACAATC
>JBCCDL010000570.1:0-4499 GCA_039030815.1 Cyanobacteria bacterium P01_A01_bin.83
ATAGGTATCAGGTTTACCCAGTTTCACGCTTTCTGGCTGTGCGTCCGCGCATAAGGTTATCAATCTTATACGTTAGCCAGTGGAGTTCACCTGTATTCAAAGTGGATGGACTTTCACCATCAAAGTATCAAATAGCTTAATTGCTGGAAATTAGTCTAGGACTGACATCCATTGATTATCGGGTCGCACCGGATGGTTTTATGTTTAGAAAAGAATCAATTATTATATCCTCACAATTGTCCTTTAGTTGATGAGATGCTAGGCTTTCAGCGAGTAGGTAAAAAATTAGAAGCTGCTAGCAACAAACACGATGATACTGTCATGAGTACAGCATTCGCTATTGCTGTTTCTTCTTTGGCTAAAGAAAGTAAAAACCCTTTCTCTGATTTGATTTTAGGAGGTAAATAATGGATGAATTATACAAGGTCGGAATATTTGCTGATTTCGACGGATATGCAGTTACACTGACACGTCAAAAACTCGGTGATGAAAATCAAAGTATTGCAAGTATAGAATATTCTAATGAAATCTCATTCAATGCAATCGAAAGAATTGCTCAATCATCGGAAAAGTATTTTGAAGTTAGAAAAAATCATTTTTTTGTTAATCGGATTGATTATTTAGTCGAAAAATTAGAAGAATCCGGAATTGAAGCTAAAGCCGAAGAATTAGACGAAATGAGCGTTGTGACCGTCATTAAATCACTTTTAAACGACGAAAAACTAAACTTTGATACTCCCGATATCACTAAGCAAGTCGAGAAAGAATTAAAGAATTTTGCACCAGGGAAAGTAAATCATGTCCTGAATAGCATTTATTTATCTTGTTGTCATAATGCTAAAAAATCTGGTTTTGAATTATGGAGAGATATATGTCATAAGCGTCGGCAAAATATGTTTTAAAAATAAAAAATCATTAAATTGCTGAGGTTCTGCAAAATAAGTAATAATATATATTTGTATTTTCATCCTAGAATAATGGAAAGTAAAAATATATCTTTGTACGGGAATTATCAAAATTTTTGTATCTGCATGACTGAACAAGATAAAGATGATAAGACAGTGCAAACTATTGTTTATTTATAAAAATTTTAAAGGGTATAATCGCGTGGAATATAATAGTCAATATAACAGATAGGTCGAGATGTTATAGCTACTAAGCGAATTACTTTTAGGCTTTACAAAATTAGCTTATATCAGCAATTCATACTCAGTCCGACCTGGTGGCACCTTTGCCTAACATTTTCTCGACAATCTCGCTAGATGTTTTGCTCGTAGCCTTCAGTTTCTGATTTTCAATCCGCTGCTCCCTCCTTTTTCGCTATACATCCGAATACGAGTAATCCGTCCTTCATGGATTTCCATGAATTTGATAGCAGCGTTGAGTGCAGAGTTTTGGTCTTTGAGCGTGTAATAAGTGCCATCGAAATCGGCAACATCTTCAAGTCGAGTGGTTCCTAGTATCTCAATTTCCTGTAAAATTCTTTCTCTTGAAAATTCCATGATTTTTCTGTGAGTATACAGTTAATAGTTTATACCTAACCAGCATGGATGAGTTTCTACTAACGCCCGAGCAAGTGAGTCCGACTTCCTGACAGTAATGCCCTCTATTTATATAAAAGAAATGAATTACTGTCAGGAATTTAAGAGTTTAAAGCCATAAGAGGTAATGCAGGATACACAAAGTACTGAGATACCCTCAGAATGGCATAAGCCAGAGAATATATCTGATGTTACCGAGATGCTTTCTTTGTGCGATAATCCCGAATCTTTGAAATTATCTAATCCCTTATTTACTAGATATGTTTGTGGAAATATCTTTATGCATCTTTGGTATTTTCTAGAGACAGGAATAGCAAAACCTGTTTTCCCGCGATAGTCGCAGACCCGCCATAAGCGCGATGGCTAAAAGCCCGCCATAGGCGATCGCGTTACCAATCCCCTTATAATCCAGTCAAAGCCTTATCTAGACTGCTTTTCAAGAGAAATATCCAGAAAGTGGCAATCCGGTTTATGATTCCATCTGCGGAAAATCCGCAGATGGAATCATAGATAATCCATCCCAAAAGCTACAGCAGCATAGAAAAATTTGATGCCTAACCATATCAATAAAAATTGATGCGATATCGCGTCAACTTTAAGCGCAGTCACTATCATAGATAATCACTAGTAGAAAGCTGCAACACCATAGAAAATTCTGATGCCTGCTCATATCAACAAAATTCATCCTCACACGAATGCTGATTTACTTAGCACACTAAATATACGACAGGGAATTATCTAGTTCTATATAAAATAACCAGTTATACAATTTCAAGCAACCGGTTATACTATTTACTCATTAATCAGACAAATATGAATGCAAGCAAAAAGCCTGGGGAGTAAGGAACCCCAAGCGAGAAGCACTTATCGATTTCAGTATTGAAATCTAATAATTGCGTAGGTTATATTGCCGTCAAACCTTTAACTATGGCAGTTGCCATTTTTTCGGCATTAAACAAATTCATATCCCTTTGGGAATCTATAAAGCATCCCTCAATTAAGATTGCTGGTGCCTTTGTATTTCTCAAAACATAGAATCCTTTATTTTTAACACCACGGTTGCGAAAACCTAAATCGACTATTTTACTTAAGACTGATTGAGCAATACTTCGACCTCTAGGACTAATCGCATACACTTCCGTGCCGTGAGCACTGCCATTAAAGCAGTTGAAGTGTAGAGATACAAATGCATCAACACTAGCATTATTAGCCGTTTGACATCTTCTATATAGTGAATCATTTTCTCCAGTGCTATGACTAGGACGACATCCTACAACTGTATGACCTAGAGCTTTAATTTTCGCTCTACAAGATTACCTACAGAGTTAATCAAGCTTTCTTCTGAGTGAATACCATGAGCACCGCCGTCACCTGGCGAACCATGACCCAAATCTATTCCAAATTTCATTATTTAAAAGCCTACGCTAAAAGTACAAAATTCCAATGAAACGGGAAAAGTTAACAACGTTTTAGGGATAAAATATCTAGAATCTTTTATCTATGACTTTTCCCAGAAATGAGCGAGCAAAGAAGCACTACATATATGTGTATGCGCAGATGTAATATAAATACACTATTCTTTCCCCTTATCTTGAGGATGCGCATAACAACGCGTTCTTTCCCAATTTTTGGTAGTTGCGTAAAAGTTATGTTTTTTATCTTATAGATTTAGAATTTAAAGCACATGGTACAAAAATCACAAGACAAATTATCTAAATTGCTCCAAAAGTACTATATGCATATGCAACCATATTCCCATGCACCGATAATAACTTGCTGTCAGCTTGACCAGAGTAACGCTACACAGAGTCTGAATTGTGTGCAATATATACTTATTACTTTTCTCGCAAGCCATTTAAAGTCTTGCCTAGAAAGCTTTTCAGGATAGCCCCAAAAACGATCGCTATTAAAACCACTAACTAAACCCCAAGCTAAACCATAGGTAAATACGAGATAAATCACAGACAACGATAGAAAACAAAAATATCAACTTTTATTGATTTGAGGGGGAGTGGTAGTACTTCCAAATACAGCGATCGCTTCACAAACCCGCTCTCACATCATCGATTCCCTTTTTACCCAGTCAAAGCCTTACCCAGCAAGATGAACCCCTAATCGGTAAGAATCTCCTTGCATTCCTCGCTTAAAGGCTTGCCATGATTTTGTCTGGCGACGCAACGGCTTCGTTCAAAATCTTTTCTTAGCTGCGTTGTAGAGCATAAAACAATTCCACCAACAGCGAACGAACTAAGAAGCAAATGCCATACATATTTTTGAACAAAATTCTGGATTTTTATGACGGAAATTTGTAGAAACTTAAACTTATCAAGCCCAAAAACCCGGAGAAAATGTCATGCCGATAGCGACTTTGTACCGTACGAAGTCACACTATAGATTAATCCACCCCAAAAGCTACAGCAGCATAGAAAAATTTGATGCCTAATCATATCAATAAAATTGATGCGATATCGCGTCAACTGCGGATTTTCCGTAGTCGCTATCATAGATAATCGCTAGTAGAAAGCTACAACACCATAGAAAACTCTGATAGCTGCTCATATCAACAAAATTCATCCTCATACGAATGCCAATTTAGTTAGCACACTAAATATACGACAGGGAGTTATCTAGTTCTATATAAAAAACCAGTTCTAATTATATAACTAGTTGATGCGTAATAACTAGTTCTTTTGCAGAAGAACCAGTTAAGCTGCAATTGGAACTAGTCTTTTATTTTTAATAACCAGTTCTATATATATGCAGTTCTACTTGTATACCTAGCTATAACTAGATACCTAAAAAGCTTGCATACATAGCAATAAGCAGATTAATATATTTTTTAAAAGCTAACTAGTTCGATAATTATTAATAACCAGTTCTATCAATTCTTCAATGCAGAGATAACCAGATATATAGTACACATATAACCAGTTATATCTGTTAATTTAAATTAACAGA
>JBCCDL010000571.1:0-4495 GCA_039030815.1 Cyanobacteria bacterium P01_A01_bin.83
AACCAGCCACTCTAAACCAATGGCTCTCCAAGGGTTATTACCTGCGGGTTTGCCCGAATTCCAAGAGCTAACCATGTTGAGGATGAAAGGAATTGTGGAAATACCCAGTAAGAATCCGCCTAAGCTAGCTAAGACATTCCAAAAGAGAAATTCTGGGTCGTAGGAAGCTACGCGACGAGGCATACCCATCAAGCCTAAGGGGTGCATGGGCAAGAAGTTAAGGGCTGTCCCAGCAAAAGTTAGATAGAAGTGGAGTTTCCCTAAGCCTTCGTAGTACATTCTGCCCGTCATTTTAGGAAACCAATGATAGATTCCTGCATAGATGCCGAATACCACCGCACCATAAAGAACGTAGTGAAAGTGTCCTACTACAAAGTAGGTGTTGTTGACATGGATATCAATAGGGACGGATGCCAGCATGATCCCCGTAATGCCTGCAAAAACGAAGTTAATCAAACCCCCTAGAGCAAACAGCATTGCTGTATCAAGACGCAACTTACCACCCCAAATTGTTCCTACCCAAGCAAATACTTTGATCCCCGTGGGGACGGAAATCAGCATGGTACTAGCCATAAATACCACCCGCATCCAGCCAGGGGTACCGCTAGCAAACATATGGTGTACCCAGACCATACCACCCAAGATCGTAATGATTATGGAAGAAACTGCTACGACTTTGTAGCCAAATAAAGGCTTACGGGCATATACAGGAAAAACTTCTGAAAAAATGCCAAATACAGGCAAAACAATCACATATACAGCGGGATGGGAATAGAACCAGAAGAAATGCTGGAACAATACGGGGTTTCCTCCCTGGGCGGGGTCGAAAAATGCCGTACCCACAGAAAGATCGCACAATAGCATAACCGCCCCCGCAGTTAAAGCAGGTAAGCCATAGAGTTGAATTAACTGTGCTGCTAATACCGTCCAGACAAAAGCGGGAGTTTTAAACCAACCCATACCAGGGGCGCGCATCCTAATAATAGTAGTGACGATATTTAACGCCCCCATAATGGAAGAGACCCCTGATATTGCCACTGCTAACAGCCAGATAAATTGACCGTTAATTAAATTACCTGTAGGATTCTGCAAACTTTGAGGTGGATATGCCCACCAGCCAGATTGGGAAGGTCCACCAGGAAGCAGAAAACTGAGGATAAAGAGAATACCAACTACGGGGATCATCCAAAATGCCGCAGCATTCAGACGAGGAAATGCCATATCTCGTGCCCCAATCATCAGGGGAACAAGATAGTTAGCAAATCCTGCCAGGACAGGAAAAGTCCAGCCAAACAGCATAATCGTGCCGTGCATGGTATACAAACCATTATAGACCGTGCGATCTAGCAAATCTGGTTCGGGGGTAATCAATTCTCCTCGCATAATCATGGCAAATATGCCAGCGAGGACAAAAAAGAAGAATGCCGTCACCATATATTGAATACCGATTACCTTATGGTCGGTACTGAAGCTAAAATATTTGCGCCAATTTGGTGGCGATTTGGGAATTAGTTGTTCAGGTTTGGATGTAACTGTCATTTAGTAGTTGGTGGTTAGTAGTTGGTGGTTAGTGGTTAGTCGCTGCTAGTCATTTGCCAAGTAGTTACTAAAACTCTTTATTTTCTAATTACTGCGCTTTTTTAATAAGTAGACCACACAGTTAAATTTAAAAAGCTAAAAGCTAAAAGCTGATAGCTAAGAGCCCTTCGGGTTCAGCAGTTGCTCATGGGGGAAACCCCCAAGACCGCACTGCTTCACTACGAACTAGCTAATTCAAAACCTAGTCTGTTCGATCAAAAACGACTAAGGATGATAATTAACCATGGGTGCAGGGGCAGGAACAACTGTCTCCCAACCAGCCGAATCATCTTTTTGTTCCCTTCTGGCGTATTCCTTGACAGCCTGATTCGGAGCAGCAGTAGGAGTTTGTTTCGCTGCTTCGTTTAACCAGCGATCATAATCTGCGTCAGACTCCACCACTACATCGGCTTGCATCGCAGCAAAGTAAGTTCCGCTATATTGGGAATCCCGCAGGCGATATTTACCAATACGAATGGGGGTAAATTCAAAGTCGATAGTTTTAGCGGGAATAATATCCTGCTTAACTCGAAATGCGGGGATGTAAAAACCATGAATCACATCCTGCGATCGCAATTTTAGATGCGCCCTTTGGTCTACTGGTAAATGTAGTTCGGTACTGGTAACGTTTTTTTCTGGATAACGAAACACCCACGCCCACTGTTTGGAATCTACATCTATATTAGTCACGGGTTCGGCTACTGCTGCCCCTGTATCTGCATAAGCCGATTCCATTACCTGAGGCAGATGGGCAATTTCTGTCGGTCCATGAAGATTCATTTCGTCGTAGGTTTGATAGCTAATTGCAGCAATAACCATAACTAAAATGAAGGGAATAACTGTCCAAATTATTTCCAGCTTGACATTACCTTCAATGTGAGGACCATCACTAGTGTTGTAGCGACCAGCCTGATAATAAATAATGTTGTAAACAATAGCTAAACTTACCCCGAGAAAGATAAATGTTCCGATAGCTGTTAATAAGCTAAACAGATCGTCATATAAAATAGCTTCGGCAGATGCTTGGGGCGGAAACCAAGAATAGGATGCCTGTCCCATCCAAAAGCTGGCTACACCGACGAAAAAAGCGATCGCCACTAAAGTAATAATTCGTTTCATGTTCACCAATAAGTTTTATTTAAGTACGACATTAGGGTCTTGTCCCATACGGAGTAAATTACCAGCGGTATTGTGAACGCCAAACTCTGCCGCTAGTTGTGCACCTAAAGTCCCGTGGAGATACATCACAAACATAATTGCTAATGCAGCCAGCAAATATCCCCACTGTACCTGTCTACTAGTATCGTTGCGCCAAACATAGCGTTGAAAACCGCGCCAGATCGTCATGCCGACAATCAACCCTAGCAGCATCACACCACCAACGCCATGCCATAGCATAGTTTCCATCGCCCCCAGCCCCCAAACACTTTTGATCTCTGGAGTCGAATCCACCAGCATAATTTCATAAAAGCCAAACGCCACGGTAAAAAAAGTAACGACCGCAGCCCCAAGCATATTATACCAACCCACATCAAAGAAGTTGGCTCTGGTGGCAGGGATGGCTAAATATTTAAATACTACTTTGTCAAAGGGGAATAAAACTCCTACTATGTCAAAAGCAATCCCAATGATAAATAAACCTAAAGTTAAGTGAACTAAGTTGGGGTGCATGGGAAATTTATAAGGCAGTCCATTTGCACCCAGTGGTAGTTGATTGATTAATTCTGAATTCATTATTTGTAGGGGAATAGGGGAATAGGGGTGTAGTAGAGTAAAGGTTTGATTTTTTGACTCATCCTTTTATAAAATCCCTTCCTTGGCTGCTTCTACTACCTGCACTGTATGTAAGCCATAGACCCAAACTAGTTCGTCACCCAGATATACTTGGTAAAACACTAAGCCTGTTAGCAAGAATCCGATCCCCAAATAAGCAAGGGGCATCTTTTTGGGATCTCGGGAACGAATTACATATCGCCAAGCGGTAATAGCGGCAATAATTCCTGATAGCGACCAACCGATAATGCTGTGGAGGTTTAAGATCGGTTCAACGGCATCATAGGCGACCGCTAATCCTGCTTCGACTTGACCAAAAACAATGGCAATAAAGATGGAAATGGTAGCAAAAAACATGTTCCACCAGCTAACTTCATAGAGCTTGTAGTTTTTGCTAAAATAACCCACCACATCGCAGAAAAAAGCAAACAATACCATCGCAATGACAAAATGAACCACAATGGGGTGAATAGTATCGGGATAGGGTAAATTATGGTCGTTTAGAGACGGAATTAAATTTTCCAACATTTTTTTCTGCTCGCAATTAATTACACAAAAGTTTGTTGTTTGGAACGCTGTCAATTTGATGTGTGAGTTACGAAGCGCTACATGCATACAGATAGATTGGGCTCTGCGGGGCATGTATTAAGCCCTCAGAATAAGCTGCTTGGCTTGGCAGCATTTCCTCTCGCTAACAAAAGGACGCGCAACTTCGTTTCGCCAGTCGTTTAACAACGACGAGGCAGATAAAGTACTGACACAGGTTCAGCACATAGTCTTTTATATGTACGCTGCGCCGCTCTTAGCTTTTGAAATTTGATTCGAGCTTAAAATTTTTCACGCATCACAGTTTAGTTGTGCAACCTTTTTTTAGTCATCTACTAATATAGATGACATATATTGGTTTTTATTTTTGTAGTGAATATTTCAACCTTGATCGTATTAATCATCTATATGCCTTAATTTATAAGGTACACAGAGGTAAATAGTAAAAGATCTTAAAAACTTGTTTTTTTAGATTGATTTAAGATTTTATTTAAGGGATAAATCATGAATTATGAAGGATAAGGAGTTTATTACAGCCGTTTCCGATTGAATAGACGACACTTTTAATTGATTGGCTATAAGCTATAAGCTATAAGCT
>JBCCDL010000572.1:0-4474 GCA_039030815.1 Cyanobacteria bacterium P01_A01_bin.83
AATGGCAATTAAACTACACCCCATAGCGGTTGCAGGTTGTGTGGGCTTATTTATTACTGCCATCAACTTAATGCCCATTGGACAACTTGATGGCGGACACATTGTTCATGCGGTATTCGGGCAGAAAATGGCGATCGCTGTCGGACAGATTACCCGTATTTTGGCTTTACTGTTTGCCTTGATTCATCCCTACTTTTGGGTCTTGACCATCATCATGTGGCTGATTCCCCTAATCGATCAACCTGCCCTCAATGATGTTACGGAACTAGATAATAAACGAGATGTTATCGGCTTGTTAACCTTAGCCTTACTAATTATTATCGTGTTGCCAATACCTGGTGCGATCGCTAATTTAATGAATATCTAGTACTTAAACCAATTCTTTAGAGTAATAATTTTGATTACAGGTATATTGGCACAAGAGATTAGCAATGTGATCATAATCTTGTATTTATTATGATCTCTTTTGCCTCTAATGCCTGTTTATATCATTAGACCGAAACAAACTTTTTCCCAGTCCTTAAATTTAGCAGCAGTCAAATTAGACCCCGAAAGTCGTCAAAAGCAAATTGCAGATTTAATTGACTTGCAACAAGCAGATAAACAATATCAAGAGGTTGGACGATGGACAGAAGAGGTTAAGGATGAAATAGGTATAAATATCATTAAAAGTTCTCAGCAATCGGGCATTACAGGAACTACGATTGTCGAGATGTCAGAAGAAGAAGCTAAGAAAGCAAGTCAAAATTTGGCTGGAGATGCGGAAGTATTACGCGATCGCCCTATTGAATTAATTCGTCCAGCAAATAGAGATACCTTGAGTTTTCGCGGAGAAGAAGAATTAACCGCAGCAGATCTATGGCACCTCGAAGCCATTAAATCAGCAGTCGGCAACAACGAATTAAAGGCAACGGGTAAGAATGTAACAGTAGCGGTATTAGATACAGGCATTGATTCAACCCATCCTGCTTTACAAGGCAAAGTCAAGGCAGCATATACTTTTAAAAGCGATCGCTGGTTAGTAGAAACCCAGACACCATCTTTGGATACAGATGGTCATGGTACTCATGTGGCAGGGTTGATTTGTGGTAATAGGATTGGTGTCGCCCCTGATGTTCGGTTAATTAACGGTGTTTTAATCCCTCGTGGTTATGGGATGCTGGCTAACTTTGTCTTAGCTATTGAGTGGATAGCCAGCCAACCTGAAATTTCCGTTGTTAATATTTTTGCTGGTATACGGGGATATATACCCGACTGGGAAGAAGTAATTGATGATTTGCTAGCGGTTGGTGTCTTACCGATCTGCGCGGTGGGTAACGAAGGAAAAGATCGCAGTCGCAGCCCAGGTAATTATCGTAGCGTTCTTTCCGTGGGCGCAAGTACCAATAATGGTCGGGTGGCGAGTTTTAGCGGGGGCGGTAGATTAGAAGTCAACAATCATTCATATACTATTCCCGATTTAGTTGCACCAGGTAAACAAGTCTATTCAGCAGTAGTGCAGGGGGGTTATGAAGCCTGGGATGGTACTTCGATGGCGACTCCTGTGGTTACGGGAATTGCTAGTTTGCTGCTAGAGCAAAATCCTTTAATCGACGTACTAGAATTAAAAGACGAACTGATATCTACCTGTCGAGATTTAAGTCTACCACCAGAGCGACAAGGAGCAGGATTAATTCAGATTAATTAACTTTTACTGTAAATATACAAGCTATACAAGTTGTGTCACCAGAACGTTCTTTTTTAGACAAAATAGACCCTTTGCTACAAGATAAATTAGCAAATGCCTCAGATAACGAAATTTTACGGGTGGTGATGCGTCTGCGATCAGAAAATCAAGTAAATACAGAATCCACTGCTATTTCTCCTGCTGATTTTCCTAATCGGATTGAATATCGTCAAGCTTTAACTGCCCAAAGACAAAAACAGTTAGCTGGGGATATTGGCGCGACCAAAAATGCGATCTCCAATCTGGTTTTAGAAACCTATGGCGGTGTTAATACAAGTTCTTTGGTGGTTGAAGGGACTGTCGAGCAAATATTACAATCTTTAGATTTATCTGGTATTGAATCGGCGACTTTAGATCGGGGTTTTGTTTCGATTGTTCCTCCTCAAGATGCCTTTAATTTTAATGCTTTAGAATCTATTTTTTGGGAGATAGCCCAACAAGTTAAAACTAACGAGTCGATCAATCCTTTAAATCGAATAGCAAAATTATTTGATAGATCTGATTCTGAGGCAGAAGTAAGAAAGCAAATAATCTCGCAAGCAGTCCGACAGTATGCTAGTAAATACTATCAAAACTATGGTACTTTGCAAGTCTTGGGGATGAGGCAAAAGGTTAAGCTGGAGTCGATTTATACTAATGTGCGACTGCTAACCAAAAGTGAAGTTTTTAGTTGTAATAGTATTGAAGAGTTAGAAAGAAATGAACGTCAAAATAGATGGCGTTTTGTAGATAATGAAGCGGACAAGCAAGTTATTCCAGGTTTGAAATTAGCAAATCAGGAACGGCGTTTAATGGTGTTAGGTGCGCCTGGTTCGGGTAAATCTACCTTCCTCAAAAAAGTAGCTTTAGCAGCATTGAAAGGAAGAACTGAATACAGGCATGCTTTAATTCCTGTGTTTATCGAACTTAAAAGATTTAATGACTCGACAGTAGATATTATTAAAATTATTGCTGATGAATTTGCCAATTATGGTTTGATTCAGAGTAAAGAATATGTCACAGCAGGATTAGATTTAGGAAAATTTTTAATTATCTTAGATGGTTTAGATGAGGTTCTCACAAAAAATCTAGCATCAGTAATTGAACAAATTAATAATTTTGTCCAGCAATATCAAAAAAATCGCTTTATTATTTCTTGTCGTATAGCCCTCAACCAAAGTTTTATTAGGTTTAAAGAAGTAGTAATAGCAGACTTTAATCAGCAACAGATTAGAGACTTTATCTCAAATTGGTTTTCTGCACCACAAGATAAACAAGCTCAGGTAGCAGAAAGCTGTTGGGAGTTATTACAGGCAAATAAAAATGCCCAAGAATTAGCCAAGACTCCTTTGTTGCTCACCTTTTTATGTTTAGTTTACGAACGTGGTCAAAACTTTCCCCAGAATCGTAGTGAACTTTATGGCAAAGCTTTACGGATCTTATTAGAAGAATGGGCAGCGGAAAAACGGATTGAACAAAACGAAATTTATCGAGGATTAAATCGGGCATTAGAAGAGATTCTCTTAGCAGAAATTGCTTATGATAACTTTGTCAGAGATAAACTATTTTTTACTAAAGAAAACATCATAGAAAAGATTGAATCTTTCCCCAGTCGTAATATTAATGCCCCAGAACAATTAAACGGAAAATCTGTTTTAAATGCCATTGCCCTCCAGCAAGGTATTTTAGTAGAAAGAGCAGCCAATATTTATGCTTTTTCCCACCTTACCTTACAAGAATATTTAACCGCTCGCTATATCACAGACAACGATCTCATCGAAGATTTAGTCAGTAATCATGTCACAGATCAACGTTGGCGAGAAGTATTTTTATTAGTTGCAGGCTTAATGCGTGGTGGTGCCGATAAATTATTACAATTAATGGAGCAAGAAGCGCGAAATTATCTCCAAACTCCCACAGGCAAAGAAAAACTCTTACCGATATTACAATGGGCAGAAAAAATAACCCAAGGTTCCACAGGCAAGATTAAACCAGTTGCCAAACGAGCGATCGCCAACGTTATCGCCATCGCTAACGCCAATGCCAACGCCTACGCTTACGCCAATGCCATCGCTATCATCAACGCCTACGTCATTGCTTACGCTAACCCCAACGTCATCGCCATCGCGTACGCCATAGTCAACGCCAACACCTACGCCAATGCCTACGCCAACTTACTTGAGCAATCTATTAACTACAGTCGAGAATTACAAACAGCATCGGCATCCGTAGAGGTTTTTAATCAGATCGATTTTTCTCGCTTAACCCAACAATTCACCGCACTTAAAGATCATATTCCTGATCGCCAATCACCAATAGCAACTAGATTAAAATTTTTCAACACCATCAATCAACTCTGGTTAGATACTTTCCAATTAACTCCAGAATTAGTCAAGTTATCTCTCAGTGAAGCAGAAGAAATAGATCAAACATATTTTTATATCAACTGGTTAATAATCCAGTGTCAGCAAGCAGCAGTAAAAGTAACCCCAGAAACTTGGCAAGAAATTGAAGCAAAAATGCTGCGAGGACAGTCAGTCAACAGTCAACAGGCAACAGGCAATAGGCAACAGGCAATAGTAATTAATTAAATTAACTCAAAGAAACAGAAGTTGATAACCGATAATAGCGATCGCAATGTCAGCTAAAATATGACTAATATAACCAGGTACGACGGATTTATAATAGCTATAACACCAAGCCCAGATTGCTCCTGCTAAAAATACGCCCAAAGATCCAAGAGCAACAATTAGCCAGTTATGGGTATAG
>JBCCDL010000573.1:0-4473 GCA_039030815.1 Cyanobacteria bacterium P01_A01_bin.83
CTGATGTGATCGATGTTTTGACACAAACTTACTTGGATTATAGTGCCGAAAAGCGTTCATCTGGAGTTCAGCGAGGAATTACGGTACTTGAACAACAGATCCCTCTGGTTACTGAGCAAGTTGAGCAGCTAGAAAATCAAATGCAAGGTCTGAGAGAACAATACAATTTCATTGACCCTGATGTGTCTCTAGATCCCATCACTGCTCGCTCAAGCTTGATGAGTCAAGAGCAAGACGAAGTAGCGAGTCAATTACAACAAATGCGTTTGAAGCTAAGAAATTTACAAAGAGAGCTACAAACACAACCTACAACCTCTCCTACAGCAATTGAGCTAGCTACACCACGATATCAAGGATTATTGAATCAATTACGGGAGATAGATCTAAAAATCAGTAATAAATCTACAATTTTTTCTGACAAAACTGCTGAGATTCAAATTTTAAAGGAAGAGAGACAAAGAATAGTTGGCTTAATTAGGCAGGCTGGAGCAGCAATTCAGCAAAAGCTGGTTAACGAAATTAGAACTTTGGAAAATCGTCAAAGATTAGCCCAAATAGAATCAGTTAATTTGCGATCGCAGTTGAAGAATTGGTCTGCGGTTAGCGATCAATACAAAAAGCTGCAACAACAATTGGAGCAGTCAAAAACTAAGCTAAGTCAATTTACACTGCAAAAGGATGCGTTGTTGATTGATGCGGCTAGAGAGGAAGCACCATGGCAACTTTTGGCACCTGCGGGAGAACCACAAAATACTGCGTTAAGCCCTAGTAATCGTCTTCTGCTTGGTTCCACTTTTGGCTTGATGTTAGGTGTTGGTATCGCTTTGATGTTGGATAAGTGTCAAAAAACTGTTTATACTTCGGCGAAGGTTGAGGAAATTACCAATCTGCCGATTCTAGGCAACATACCTTACACTCCTAAAACCCGAGGTCTATCTCTATTAAGTCCTGCCAAAAATATTGAAGAGTCTAAACAATTACCTTCATCAAGTATCTATCGAGATTCCGATGAACCTGGAGAACTAACTTTCCCTAATTTATTTCCCTCTTCGGTAGAAGCGTTTCGTTCTTTTGCAGCTAATTTGGGTCTATTAAACTTTAGCACCAACCCTGAAGCTTTAGAATTTGACGAAAATATTAAATCTTTAGCTATTACCTCAGCTATATCTGGGGAAGGAAAATCTACAGTAGCCCTTAACTTAGCTCGTGCTGCGGCATCCATGGGCAAAAAAGTATTGTTAGTTGATGCAGATGTACGAAGCAAGGTACGTTTGACTGAGAGTTTGGGTTTGGAATCTAAGATTGGTCTGAAGAATATCTTAAATCAAAATAGCCCTAGTTTGGCATTACAGCATATTGAAAAATCACCTCTAGATAACAATCTATTTGTTTTAAGTTCTGGTTTTGATGAGTGTCGTGACAGCAGTCGAATGTTAGCTTCAAAACAAATGTATCTTTTAATGGATGAGCTTGAAGCCAATTTTGATCTGGTAATTTATGATTTATGTGCCGTCGTGGGTTATGCTGATGTTGATTTGATGGCAAGGAAAACCGACGGAGTTGTTATAGTATCAGGCTTGGGTAAAATAGACAAAACTTTACTGGCACAAGCAGTAAATCAATTGAAAATGTCTAGAGTCAGAGTTTTAGGTACTGTAGTTAATAATGTGAAAAATAAAGTCTAGGATAGTTTAAATTGGCGGTAAGATAATCGCCGCTTCAAATTTACAACCAAATAAATTTTAGTTACAATGGCATCCCGTTAAAGGATGTCATTGGCATTTTAGGCAATTTTTTGATGCATGTTCAACAATCTGTCTTTTTCCGACTTCATAGCTAACTAAATTTCCTACTTTCTCCGACAGACAAATTTTTTAGAGTTGACTAAGCTGTTTTGTAAGCAAAAACACGTAGTTTTAAGGAGCAAGTTTTATGTATCAGCCAGTAAGGGATTTGGCAGGAGAAATCTGTTTTAATCCTAACTTTTGGCAGACTAAAGGCAGAATCAATTATTTGATTGAGGAGTATTTAAGTGATGAGCAATTATGCGACTGCCTAGAGGATCTACCCAATCAATTTCAAACTCCTCAATTGAGAGCATGGGCGACAATAAATTGGCAGGATATTAATCCAGAACAAGTTATCGGTCTTGAACTAAGTACTTTTTTGTTAATTACAGAAGGTGCAGTAAATATCGAAGCATCTTTTGCCAAAAACAATCAGGCTACTAAACAATATCTGGAACCAATTTATCCAACTATGGGCAAATTTGTTGATGGAGTAATCTACAATCTAGGTTTAGAAAAAAAAGAAGAGTCCCAGAAAAAGAGTGGAAGTAGTCGTAGTAAATGCCGAGTTTCCACGAATCAGTATAGTCTGGCTTTGGGCAAAATTTATCAACAGCTTACTAATCAGAAGATTTTCCCTATTATAGAATCAACAACTAGCTATCAACCAAAGATAAACCCCTATCAAGACTTATATAGACATGGACTAGATCGAGTTGTTACCGAATATAGTGTTATGAGTTTATATTTATGGCTCATGTCTAATAGCACTGGGACATTGCAAAAGATCCTAGGAGAATTATTACAAGATAAAGTTAATCAGCTAAGTAAATTTTGGGGGATGGGAATGTGGTTGTATCCAAATGGTGCAGAACAATTAATTCACTGTCTTCTTAGCCAAATTAATACTATCTTGCCTGTATCCTTTAATTCAAGCTCGCAAACTGAGCCTAATTCTAAATTAACTTGGCAAAACCTGATGTCGGCATTAGCTTGGCAATCTTGGTCAGTCTCAGCTAAGGGGGAATTAATTTACACTTTAATCTGGATTTTAAAACGTATGTGGCATTGGAGTAGTCAGCTTACCCCAGAGTATTTACATTCTTGTTGTGCAACCCCTGAATTTTTCGGGAATAATAATTTTGAGTTTAACTAGCCTGAAATAATTGTTTGATAAACACTAATAGCTAACTATCGAGGTTTAATTATCCCTAATCAGTCCATAACTAATAATAATTTCTATGACAGCCCAGCTTGTAACCAGTAGTATTTTTTCCGAAATCAATCATGCTAATTTACCTCAGCACGTTGCTGTGATTATGGATGGCAATGGTCGTTGGGCAAAGCAAAGAGGTTTGCCGCGCATTGAAGGACATCGTCGTGGTGCCACTGCCCTTAAGGAAATGCTCCGCTTCTGTAAAGACTTGGGGATCAAAACCTTGACTGCTTATGCCTTCTCTACAGAAAATTGGAGTCGTCCGACAGGAGAAGTGAATTTTTTAATGGCTTTATTTGAAAGGTTATTACAAAAAGAACTCAAAGAAATGGAAGAGGAAGAAGTCTGTATTAACTTTATTGGTGATTTAGACCCTTTACCCAAGTCTTTGCAGCAGGAAATGCTGCGTTCGATGGAACGTACCCAGAACAATCAAGGTGTATTCTTTAATGTGGCGATTAACTATGGTAGTCGTAATGAAATGATCCGTGCTTGCCGTGCGATCGCTAAAAAGGTACAGCAAGGAGAGTTAACGGCTGAGGCGATCAACGAAGATATTATTGCTCAACATCTTTATACGGCTGCTAGTCCTGACCCAGACCTATTGATTCGTACCAGCGGAGAAATGCGTCTTAGCAATTTTTTGTTGTGGCAGTTAGCCTATACCGAAATATATGTTACCGAAACCCTCTGGCCCGATTTTGATAATCAGCAATTTGAGCAAGCTTTAAAAACCTTTCAACAGCGCGATCGCCGTTTTGGTCAAGTAAAATAATTACAGCCGTTTTCAGTTGAATAGACTACGCTCTAAATTAATTGGTTCGTAGCTCTTAGCTGCACGATGCGGAGCATCGAAGCCCGCCAGGGCGGACTGCGCGGATGCGCTGCGCTTTTAGCTTTTAGCTCTTAGCTCTTAGCTTTTTTAAATTCAATTATTGTGGTCTACTCATATGAAAAGCGCAGTAAGTTAATATTAGCTAAATTTTTGCTCAACTAAATAATGGCATTAAAAACCAAAATAATTACGTCCCTACTTAGTGGAGTGTTGATGGGACTAGCTCCCGCACCAGTTAATGCTTGGTTTTGTGCCTGGGTTGCCATCGCTCCCTTATGGTTTCTAATAAAATGCCAAAAATCGCTAATGAGGGTGATAATTCTGGCTCTAGCTTGGGGATTGGGATATTACGGATTAGCATTATTTTGGATTACAGGGGTGCATCCGCTGACCTGGATGGGAGTACCTTGGTTGGCTAGTTTAATGATTGCAATTTTTTGCTGGGTGTTTATTACTTTTTGGGGTTCATTAATACCTGTTAGTTGGGCTGTATTGTATTTTCTGCTGAATAGGAGAATTAAGCATCAGAATATTTTTAGTAGTTTTACTCTGGTCTTAATCGGAGTGAGTTTGTGGTGTGGTGTAGAAACTTTGTGGAGTCATACACCTCTATGGTGGTCAGCGATCGCCTATAC
>JBCCDL010000574.1:0-4467 GCA_039030815.1 Cyanobacteria bacterium P01_A01_bin.83
ACCCCTGGTTCTCCGATCAAGACAGGATTATTTTTAGTACGACGAGACAAGATTTGAATTGTCCGTCGAATTTCTTCGTCACGACCAATTACAGGATCTAGTTTACCTTCCCTTGCTAGTTGAGTTAACTCCCTACCATATTTCTCCAACGCATCATATTTTCCTTCTGGGTTTTGATCCGTCACTTTTTGTTTTCCGCGTATTTGTGTAATAATCTCCTTCAGTTTATTCTCAGTTAAACCGACTTCTTTGAGCAATTTACTACCAAAACGATCATCTTGGGTAAAACCTAAAACTAAATGCTCGATGGAAATATAATCATCGCCAAATTCAACGCGATATTTCTCAGCGCGATCTAATAGGGTATCTAAACTACGTCCTAAGAAAACGCTACCGCCAGAATTACTGATCTTTGGTTGACTGCTGATAAATTGATCTACTTTGTCACGCAGTAGTTGTACACTAACGTCAGCTTTGTTAAAAATACTGCTGGCTAGTCCCTCCTCTGTAATCAAAGACTTAAACAGATGTTCTGTTTCTACCTGCTGCTGTTGGTTTTGTTTGGCAATATCTTGGACATTGGCGATCGCTTGCCAAGCTTTGTCGGTAAATTTTTGGGGGTTGTTAGGCTGCATATCTCTTCTCTACTTAACTATTATGTGGGAGAAAATCTCAATCCGCTGCTGTGATTTTTCAGCTAAATATTATTAGTTCTGGCTATATAAGAATGGATAAAGATGATTCCCTTAACGATTGATCTGCTGGGTTGGGTTTGGTTTCAATGCTTCTCAATCGCCTTTACTGTTTGAGCGACTTGAGCGTTCACTCTTATCTTTTGATTTATTAATTGGTTTTATACTAATTTTAGTATCACCTTAGCAGTGAGGTTAGGTAGGATACCCCAACTTCTAGTTCTGGTTTTCCCGCAGCCGCCCATATCATAGTAAACATAAAAGATACATGTATTCTTATACATTATCTATTAAGAAAATAAAATATTATAGATATAGTTAATTAAAGAGTATTTAAGAAAAAAATTTCGATTTTATCTTGATCATTGAGCTGGTTTATCAATTTATTGCTATAGGTATTTTTTATTACTTAATTAACAAACATTAGCAATAAATAACAAGCTGACTAATCTGACAGATATTTTGATTGATTTTAAAGTATAATATGATGCAAAAATAAAATACTAATTGAATAAATTTAAAATGATTTTTAGGCTTTGTGAATCAGGTATTAACATAAAAATCATTTGCTTGATACACATTTTTTCTTAAGCTAAAGGCTAATAGCTAAAGGCTAATGGATACGAACTGGAACACTTAGTATGCCATGTATTAAATAACTAATGCCGATTTTTATTATCAACAATGAACTATATTGATCATGATTAAAGTAGCAGTTATGGATAACCAAAATACTGTAATAAATATTTTCAAAAAGCAATTGGAAAATATTTCCGACATATCATTAGTTTGCTATGCTAATAACGGTCAAGATGCAGTCAGAATTGTCGATGAGCATCAACCAGACGTGATTTTAATCGATATTGAAATGCCTGTAATGAATGGCATCGAAGCAACCAGAATTATTACCGAACGTTGCTACAAAACTAAAGTAATATTATTTACTAGTCACGATAATAAATTAATTCGTAGCCTGGCAATTAAAGCTGGGGCTGATGGCTATGTTTCTAAAATTACTGACTTACAAGATCTTGATCGAGCCGTATATTTAGTTAAACAAGGATTTAGTTTTTTTCAATTTCCGAGGCTTCTAAAAAATTGAGGTTAATAATCAAGTAAGAAGGTTAGCTAAAGTAAATACGTGTAGCGTCTGGGGGTCAACCCTAAGGACATATATCGTTAGTAAAGAAATATATCTTAGTTAAAACGGCAGAGAGAACCTGAATTTTTCCTTAGAAAACTTTTGTAATAGGTCAATTATGATGTTTCTAAGCTAGATTGATTTATTTAACCCAATTACTCTCACACAAAATATGAGCGACAGCATTGCAAAATTTCCGAAATGGCTGACCATTGGCTTAATTTTACCTCTATTGGTGTTGAATGGCTGGCTATTAATCTTGGTAAGTAAGTATTTTGAGTCATTAATTACAATTTTTGTCACTGCTACCCTCTTATCCTTTATCTTAGATTATCCTGTTCGCTTGATTGAACAGCGAAAAATTCCTAGAGCGATCGCTATTTTATCAGTTCTTCTGATTGGTATTCTGCTTTTAGGCATAATTGGCGTGACCATTATTCCTATTTTGCTCGATCAGCTCAATGCTTTATTGGAAAGGCTACCTAGCTATGTAGCTTCTGGAAGTGAACAGGCAAAAGTTTTTGAAGCGTGGGCTGATGAACGTAATTTCCCCGTTAGTGTCAGCAGTCTGGTAGTAGAATCTCTAAACCGTCTTTCTTATCAAATACAAGAGTTAAGTGGTCAGATTTTGGGAAGTTTCTTTTCTGTAGTTGGCAGTCTGTTAGATTTAGTACTCACTATCGTCCTAACTTTTTACATGCTACTTCATGGCAATGAACTCTGGACTGGTTTGTTTCAATTTTTTCCCGATGATTCAGGCAGAAAAATTCGTGACTCTTTAAAGAAAACTTTTAACAACTATATTATTGGGCAACTGAGTGTGGCATCAATTATGGGAGTCACAATCACCATTGCCTTCTTAATTATTAAAATTCCCTTCGGATTTCTCTTTGGTTTGGTAGTCGGTTTAATGGCACTGTTTCCTTTTGGCGCGGCATTAAGTATTAGCTTAGTTAGTTTTTTGATGGCACTTAAAAGTATTTGGTTAGGACTAAAGGTTTTAGCGATCGCTTTTGTGATTGAACAAATTGTAGAAAGTGTAATAGCACCGCGTTTACTAGGTGAATTCACAGGTTTGAACCCCGTATTAGTGTTAGTCTCTTTATTAATTGGCGCACAGCTTGGAGGATTTTTAGGATTAATTTTGGCTGTACCAGGTGCTAGCTTTATTAAAACTTTGTTGGCTCTATTTAATGTAACTTCAGAGCAAATTGAGATTCCCATCAACGTTTGAAGTTAAATAGGTATGCCCAATAATTTATCAGACTCGAATCTAAAATTTTATGACCAATCCCCAGTCCCCAATCCCCAGTCCCCAATCCCCAATCCCCAATCCCCAATCCTATCCACTCACTTACCTATAGTTAAGAGATTACAATTATGATTGCCATTTATCCAGGTAGCTTTGATCCTGTTACCTTGGGTCACATCGATATTGTCGAAAGAGGAGCCAAACTATTTGAAAAAGTTATCGTTGCGGTGCTTTCTAATCCTAGTAAAACACCTTTATTTACGGTAGAGAAAAGAATTGAACAAATTACTGCTTGTACAAAACATATCCCTAATGTAGAGGTAGATAGTTTTATTGGTCTGACTGTAGATTATGCCAAACAGCATGATGCAGGAGTCTTATTAAGAGGCTTACGAGTGTTATCAGATTTTGAAAAAGAATTACAGATGGCTCATACCAATAAAACTCTCAATAGCGAAATTGAAACCGTATTTTTAGCTACTACTAAAGAATATAGTTTTCTTAGTAGTAGTATTGTCAAAGAAATCGCTCAATTTGGAGGGTCAATTGATCATCTAGTTTCTCAGAATGTAGCGTTGGACATGTATCAAAAGTATAAAAATCAGTAGCCTTTTATCATCGTTCTGGGTTTAAAACCTACCTCTTCAGGGGTACTTGCTCGTAGTAGTTAGTACATGCGGCTAAAGCCTTTGTTAGTAGTTAGTTTTTAGTAGCCAATGAGCGTACTAATAACTAATAACTAATAACTAATGACCAGAATCTCTGTCTTAAAAGACAGAGAGTGTCAACTAGAATAAGCTGCCAGCTCCATTCATATTTCAAGTATTAAAAATCTGGTGGCAATTATTAGCTATTTGAGTTAAAAATGGACTCAAAGAATTCAATATAATAATGTCTACAATAAATTATATTCAAGAAAATAATACTGAGGTAGCGACCTCAAATAGCTCAAATAATAGTTCTGACCTTGGCTTTAATATTGAGCTTGAGCTAAATGTTTTAGCAGAATTAATTATTAATAGTACTACCGTTCCTCTGACAGAATACACAATTGTGGATCGGGTTGTATTGTTGCATCAACTACATCAGATTCAAGAACATTTACCTGTCGATTTAGCAACGGCTATGGAAATTGCTAATTGTAGACAGCAAATTATTGCCGAAGCTGAGAATTACGCCTCTTTATTAGTTAAATCAGCCGAAGCAAAAGCTAAACAGATGATACAAGACTCGGCAATATTACGTCAGGCAGAGTTAGACGGAGCCAAAATTAGATTAAAGATTGAGCGAGAATACGAGCAATTAAAACAGAATGCCGAGAGCGAAATTGAACAATTACGCCAAAATGCGATCGCCGAATGTTTATCAATTCAAATGGGTGC
>JBCCDL010000575.1:0-4464 GCA_039030815.1 Cyanobacteria bacterium P01_A01_bin.83
ACATGAATCTGATGTCCCGCCCAGCCTAATGAACCCAAACCTAGCAATCCTGCTAAATGGTGATTCATTGCCGACTCGACATTTTGAAACCATTCCAACTTAGGTGCGCGGACGTGATAGTGAAACCAGCCCGCAAAAATCATCAGGGCTGCCATGACCAGACCACCGATCGCAGTACAATAAAGCTGGAACTCATTGGTAAAACCAGAAGCACGCCACAGTTGAAATAAGCCAGAGGTGATCTGGATGCCGTGAAAGCCACCACCCATATCGCCATTGAGTATATCTTGACCAAAGATGGGCCAAACTACCTGGGCGCTGGGTCGAATACCAGTGGGATTCGCCAACCAAGAACTATAGTTGGAAAACCTCGCACCGTGAAAATACATGCCACTCAGCCAGATAAAGACTACTGCTAAGTGTCCAAAATGGGCTGAAAATATCTGGCGCGAAATGTCTTCTAAATTGCCAGTGTGTGAATCAAAATCGTGAGCATCGGCATGTAGATTCCAAATCCAGGTGGTAGTTTTAGGACCTCTGGCTAGGGTGCGATCAAAATGTCCTGGTTTTGCCCACTTTTCCAAGGAAGTAGGAACAGGATTGGTATCTACGACAACCTTTGCCTTTTGCTCCGATTCTGGAGGGCTAATTGTCATTTATGTTCTCCTTCAATAATTGTTAATTAGCAATCGTTGATTGCCTTCACCCTCGAATGAGGGTTGATTGTTAATTGTTGATTGCTGTTGCCCCGAATGAGGGTTAATTATTAATTGTTTGCTATTAAGTTTTCTTGCTTAATTGCGAATGATAAATGATTACAAAATCTACTGTCTTATCAACTGTTATGTATTTAAACTGCTTTTTATCAGTAAAGAAAGTAACCGTTGAATAACCACTAAAAGCCGATAAACAAGTACTTATTATTTATTACTTCTTTTACACCGCAGTTCTAGCTAAAAACAGTCATGGCATTTGCATGGCGATTAATTGCCTTTAGCAGTTTTGCTTTAGTCAAAGGTTTGATTTCTCCTTTGTCGCTAACTAAAAGTATTTCCGAACCAATCTCCGTTTTTTGATGATGAGCGGTAATAAACAACAGCAGCATATTGCCAGTAATTGTTGAATGACAAAGAGAATCGATAACTCCATAGCCATCAATAATAGGCATCATCAACTCGCAAATAATTAAATCGGGTACTTCTGCATGAGCTAATTTAATTGCAGTTTTGCTATCTTTAGCTTCCATTACCTGAAAGTTTTCAGTTCGTAACATCGAACTTATGTAATTTCGATTGTCGTCTCGGTCTTCAATTACTAAAATTTTTAGCTTCTTACCTTCCCGATGGGGAGATAAATATTCCGACTGATAGTTTTTATCTAAAATATTAGTTTCAAAATCAATAATCTCAGTCAATACAGAAACAGTATCTGCTAAGGATAAATTCAGCAGCGGAGCAATCTTTGCCAAACTCTCGAAGTTTTTTGAAGACTTTACTGGGGAATTATTAGCTGTATGATGCGATCGCCAATTTTTGTTTAGCTTATCCCTCGCTAAAACTGAATTAATATCGTTAAAATTCGCCAAACTTGCGTTATGAATCATAACTGAAAATTCCTAACTAAAAGGGTAGATGCCGATTCTTACTACGGTTTCCGAGGCCAGAAGCAATGAATCGTCATGGTGGTTTTAATAGCAATTAGACAAGCAAATATGTTTAACTACTCAATCTAATTGTAAATAGTGATATCGAAAAGATCGAAGGTTTATGAGCTGCGATATTTATATTTCTGTAATTTAACTTATAGCAGAAGATAATAGCTAAACAGATAAACCTGCTGCTGGTTTTTACAAAACTTTATTACTCGATCGCATAAATTTACCAAGTTATCTGACTCAGGATATATAGCGTTTCTCGTATTGGTAAAGTATATTTTACGTCGCGACTGGGGACTGGGGACAAAGGGAAAAGTAACTGATCTTCTATATCATGCAAGAGATCTATGAATCTATCTCACTATGAATCTGATACGAATGTCGAATACGAAAAAACAACATTTTGCTCTTACATTTTTCCCAAATTAGTAGTTTTCAAGCTCCCGAAAAAACCAAAAACTGATTAGTGGGATAGGTTCTTATCAATCGTAGAGTTATTATTCATACAAAATGTTGCTCTAAAATCGCTTTTCCACCTTTGACACGAAGAGTAGCATAAGCTCCGTTAATAATAGTCATTTGAGGTGACTTATGTCCTATATCAGCGTCAAATACTACAGGAAAATTAAATTGAGTAAAAAAACTTTTAAGGCATTCTAAGTAGCTAAATTCTCCCTCATCCGATCTATTATTTCTTCCCCAAATAACACCATTGACATTCTCGAACCACCCTGAGTATTTCATAGCCCATAAGCTTCTATATATTTCATTTGGCGGTTGTTCGCAGTTTTCGAGATATAAGAGTATACCTTCTTTTTTTGCATAAACATTTGAAAACTTTTGAAGATCTCCATATGAAGTCCCCCTCAAATGTACAAGCGTATCAAGGCATCCCCCAATAATTCTCCCGTTTATAGTGCATTCATCTCTACCTTGAAGTATTTTCCAGATAGTAGGCTCTTTTAAGTCAAAAGTAACTCCTGTCCCAGCAGTAAAATCTACAAACTCATTCTGCCACTTCTCACTACTTTCCTGTGTAAGAGTCTCCCCAGCAGCGCATTGCAGGAAATCTCTTGATCGCGCAGTAAGTCGATCCTGTCCTTCAATTGAATCCATAAAGTTCGTACCATGAGCTGTAGCAACGCCCGTAATAACTGTTATGGCAAAAAGTAGTGTTGAGATATCAGAGTACCCCATCACCCACTTAGGTGAAGACTTGATTATCGAGTAATCCAGGAGAGATAATATATCAATAGCAAACTCCCCTCCCCAAGGTGGCTGGATCAAGCTTATTTCTGAATCTTTCCACAACTTCATAAAGTCATCAGCTCTTTCTTGCGCTGTACCACTCACGTATAAAGTGTTTTCTCTGAGCATACGTCCTTCTTTGATAGGAATACCTTTACGAACGTGTTGTTGAGCGACTTCCTCATACCTGCGAATCAACAATTGAGAACCTAACCCCGATGATGGTGCGGTAAGCCCTATGCTTAATCGTGAGGGGTCTACTTTTGGGTATGAAATTTTATTATTCATTTCGATCTTCGTTATTGTTCTAAATCGTTCTCTCATCAAAAAACTGATTCGCAGTATGTTACCTCATACCAAAAACAAAATCTGACAATAATAAATTCATTCCCCAAAATAGGAGCTTTTCTATTCTGTCCAGGACTGTCCTGAATATATTAATTCCACGTTTCCTGAGAAACAAGGAATTATCGTTAAAAGGCTTTATTCAGATAACCCTTCCCCTCGTCCTATAATTTAGAAATTAGTTTCTTTACCAGAAGCAGAAGATCGCAACATTGGTGATGTTAATTTTCATAATCAAGATGGGGAGGGTTAAAAGGTGTTCGATGTTCGATGCTCATTGATAACCAACTTATAGATATCTCCAAAAAATTTGTGGTTAATATTTGTAAAAAAATGATTTTTATTGCAAATATTTATATAGAAGTAAAGTAGATATTTATTAAATTTTAAAATTTAGGTGTTTGTTTTTTTTGGCGACATATTTTCAATAATTACAAATACATGTCAAATCTCAATTTTAGTAAAGCCCGATTTACATTTTATGAAAATATTATTAGTTGAAGATGATGAAATCATTGCTCGAACTTTAGCTGATATTTTGCAAGATCGCCATTATATAGTCGATCTAGCTGAATCAGGAGACTTGGGTTGGGAGTTGATCAAGGCTTATGAATATGACTTAATCATCCTCGATATTAAACTGCCAAAACTAAATGGAATTGAGCTTTGTCAAAAAATACGGGATAGAGGGAATCAGACTCCTATCTTACTATTAACTGCTCATAATTCTAGCGATCGCAAAGTAATTGGTTTAGATGCAGGGGCAGATGATTATGTAGTTAAACCTTTTGAAATTACTGAATTATTGGCTCGCATTCGCGTCTTATTGCGTCGTCGCAATTCTTTGGCATCGACAGTTTTAGAGTGGGGCAAACTAAGTCTTAATTCTAGTACTCACGAAGTGATTTACGATCGCCAGGTACTAAACCTAACTCCTAAAGAATATCGGTTGTTAGAGCTATTTTTACGCAGTGGCGATCGTATTTTAACCCGCGAGATGATCCTCGATCGACTTTGGGATATAGAAGAAGCTCCCACCGAAAATACCGTTACGGCTCATATCAAAGATTTACGACGCAAACTTAAGGAAGTGGGTGCTGATGCTAACTTAATTGAGACTGTTTATGGTGTAGGTTATCGCCTTAAAGCTCAGGATTGTAACATCAATGAGAATGACGGGGAGAAGGGGAGAAGAGGAGAAAGGGAGAAAAGGACAA
>JBCCDL010000576.1:0-4459 GCA_039030815.1 Cyanobacteria bacterium P01_A01_bin.83
CCAGACGAGAATTCCAACTCATAAACTACATCACCCAATTCGTTTACTTGTGCATTAGTCTCATTATTTAAGGTAGTAGCGATCGCTGTGGTTTCGCTGCTGGCAAGATCAAACAGGTAAATATCGCTATCGTCTATCAATAATTCTTCTTCATAAACAACATATTCTCCTGCAATACGAGGATTATATAAGGTTGCAATTATCTATATATCGAAAATTTTATTTGATTATTAATTAATAAAACTTTCACTTTATTTTGCTTTACTTGATCTCTATAGATGATGAGCCTATTTAAGTTAAAATAATGGAAAAAAATCTAGATAATTTAACTAATATTGCTTGTGAGCTAAAAGTAGGGCGACAAAATAATTGGTAAGACTTGATGTCGAAATTGACTCCTAGTCTATAGTTAAACCATTTTATATTTGATTAGCGAACCTACTGACACTATTTTATGTATAAGTAATACTTAGCAACCAGTGTTATCCTGCCCTTGATGTTGCTTTTGCTTCCCTAAATAGCAATTTCTACTGTAATGACTCTAAAGCGATCGCATGAAAGTGATAAAAACTATAGTTGATTATCAAGCAAAAATACTAGTAAGTTTAGGTGTTGTTTTATTTTTAGCCAGTTGTTCTGTCTTCAAAAATTCTAATCCTGCTAAGAGCGAAAATAGCCCATTATCAAGCAATATACTCCTGTCTCAAAACAATACAGAAGTTGCTCAAAATATTGCTCAAACTACTATTGTTGAGGGTTTGGAAAGACCTTGGGGGATGGCATGGTTGCCTGACAGCTCAATTTTGATCACCGAAAGACCTGGAAGACTGCGTATAGTACGTAATGGTCAGTTAGATCTTCAGCCGATCTCAGGGGTTCCAGAAGTTTTTGCTGTTAATCACGGTGGCTTATTAGATATTGCCCTGCATCCTGATTTTGAACAAAATCGTCTAGTTTACTTTACCTATTCTCAAGGCAGCAATCAAGCAAATCATACTCGGGTTGCTAGAGCAACTTTTGACGGCACAAGTTTACAAAACTGGTCAGATATTTTTGCCGTAAATCTCAAGAAACCAGAAGGACAACATTTTGGTTCGCGCATTGTCTGGCTAGCTGATAAGACTATGTTGGTGGCATTTGGGGATGGGGGGAATCCACCGCTGCAACTAAATGGGGACTTAATTCGCAAGCAAGCTCAAAATCTTGACTCTCATCTGGGAGCAGTTGTCCGTATTAACGATGATGGCTCAATCCCTCAGGATAATCCTGTTTTTGATAGCGCTAATGTCGCCCCTGGGATTTGGAGTTATGGACATCGTAATATTCAGGGGATGACCATTAACCCTCTCACTAACCGCGTCTGGTCAACGGAACATGGTTCAAAAGGCGGTGATGAACTAAATTTGATGCAGCCTGGTCAAAACTATGGCTGGCCAGAAGTGAGCTACAGCGATGAGTATACTGGAGGAAGAGTTGCTGAAGTTAGTTCTCGTCCTGATATACCTGAACCCAAAGTTGTGTGGACTCCTTCTATCGCCCCCTCTGGATTAGCAGTTTATTACAGCGATCGCTTTTCTCAATGGCAAGGAGATTTATTTGCTGGGGGGTTAGTTTCTCGAGATGTACGTCGCCTCGACCTAGATCAAGCTGGCAATATTGTAAAGGAGGAATCGATACCCATCGGTCAAAGGGTTCGAGATGTGCGGCAAAGTCCCGATGGTGGACTGTATGTTCTCACGGATGAGCAAAATGGACAACTGATCCGCATCGACCCTAAACCGTAAAAGAATTTAAACTATACGTGGTGTGCAACTTTCTACGAGAGAACAAGGCTTTCAGCAGATTTCAAGTAAATTCATGTTTCTGAAAGCCAATGAAATCAATGACTCAAAAAAAGTTGCGCACGGGGTAAACTATTGAACTCTAATTAAATTATGATTTTTACGATCAACCAGATTCTTAGTCCTGATGAGCTGCTTGAAATTAATCGTGTATTAGAGCAGGGAGAATTTGTGGATGGTAAATTAACCGCAGGTTGGCATGCCAAATTGGTCAAAAATAATCAGCAGTTAAAGCGAGGTAAATCTCAGCAAGAGCTACAGACTAGCATTCGCGCTGCTTTCAATAGAAATGCTTTATTCAACTCGGCAATTCGACCTAAATTGATTCACTCTTTATTATTTAGCCGTTATCATGTCGGCATGTCTTACGATACCCACGTTGATAATGCAATAATGGGTGGTAGTTCTGGGTTATCTCGCTCTGATATTTCTTTTACCTTGTTCCTCAATTCGCCTCAAGAATATGAAGGAGGGGAATTAGTAATTGAGGGAGTTCAAGAGGAACAAAGCTATAAACTTGAAGCAGGTTCAGCGATCATTTATCCTTCTACAACCTTGCATCGCGTCAATTCTGTAACTAAGGGTAGCAGAACTGTTGTTGTTGGCTGGGTACAGAGTTTAATTCGCGACTCTGGCGATCGCGAAATTTTGTTCGATCTAGACACTGCTCGTCGGGCAATATTTGCCAAGTCAGGAAAAACTCCAGAATTTGATTTGATTTCTAAAAGTATTGCTAATCTTTTGCGAAAATGGGCAGAAGTATAATTATAAGCAATAATTAAGATCGCTCCAAAACCTATCATTACCATTAAATACACTTCTTGCACAAACTATCATGTACTTGACTATAAGATCAAAGGTTAAAGAAAAAAATAATCAATCTTTTATTCGTGCAAGAGGTTCAATAATTATTTTTATTATGTAGGCTAAAGTTGCAAAATTGAGTATTCTAGACTCATTGCTTTCTAACTGTTCACGGTTGACTGTTCCAATCGCTGTCTAAACTCTTGACGATCATGCAAGATTGTAAAGTAATTATCCATGCTAGTTAGTTCAAAAAGCATTCTAATCTGCTCGTTAATCGAACATAAATAGAAACGCACATCGGCAGAATTTAAGGTTTTGAGAGCTTTTACCAAAGCTCCTAACCCCGAACTGTCCATAAAAGTAACGTTACGGAAATCCACCAAAACAGTATGAACTCCGCTCTCGATGCTTTGCTCAATCTGATGCTGAAAATCAGCAGTTTTAGTTCCGTCTAAAATCCCCTTAGGTTCAATTATTTGAACAACAGAATTCATATAATAAAGTAGTTTTAAATTTTTTTAAGACTTGAGTAAGTAAAGACCAGTATAACAAAGCAACTGCCATATAACGAGTCTAAATTTTTCTAGATGAGAACCAGATCTGCTTCTACTCATATTGGTTCATAATCGCTCCAATTGAAGCTAGAGAATGCGCTTTTAAAAAAATGAGTCATATATATTTTAGATTAGAGCATTTTGTAAATACTTATTACGATCTTAAATTTACATAAAGATAATTGTAGTTTTGCTTGGAGCAACAATTTACATTATTACCTTCTCTGGAGCTTACTAAAAAACACTTGGTTTTCAGTCAAGCATCGCTGATTATACCTATCAATTCCAGCATCAAACTGTATCAAATAATATAAAATAAGAAATCAATTAATTCTGCTGAAAACTCCACTCAACAATTAATATCTGATAGATCTGATGATGAGATTACAACCTATACTAAATATCAAGAAATATCAAACAATAAAACGGGAGCATCCCCTGAAGGCAACTATATTTTTTTGGTCGACGATAGATTAAAGGTTACATCATCTAAGACATCATGTTTTTTCCCAAATGGGATGCTCACCAATAAAACCCATCATTTGGCAGATGTCAAGGGAGTAGATTTAATTAAATCTGGAATGATGATGAGTGTTGCGCTCATTATTTAGCGGTAAATGCTCAAGTAACAACTTCATATAGAATACTGATTTAGATTACCGTAGATTTTCTTATTTTTTACTTTTAATTTCCTGATTCTTAAAAATGGTTCCCTTAAAAGACGAAAACCCAATCAAAATCACTCCTTATGTTACCTACATCTTAATTGCAGTTAATATCCTGGTGTTTGTTTATGAATTAAATCTAAACCCAACACAACTGGATTTGTTTTTCCATTTATTTGCCGTTGTGCCTAGAGAATTAACTGCTAGCTTTAGCGGCATTAATATTCATCAAGATGTCCCTGAAATAACTACCTTAATCACATCCCAGTTTCTGCATGCGGGATTTGCACATGTTGGCTTTAATATGCTTTATCTCTGGATATTTGGTAATAACATTGAAGAACAGTTAGGTAAAAGCAAATTTCTGATTTTCTATTTATCCTGTGGCGCAATTGCTGTTATGGCGCAATGGTTCTTTTCCGCCATGTCCAATGTACCATCTTTAGGAGCCAGTGGTGCGATCGCAGGAGTTATGGGAGCATATATTCTCAAGTTTCCCCAAGCAAGAATAGTTACTTTAGTTCCCTTGGGATTCTTTTTCCCGCTGTTTAGAATACCTGCGGTTTACTTTCTTGGCTTTTGGTTTGTTGAA
>JBCCDL010000577.1:0-4459 GCA_039030815.1 Cyanobacteria bacterium P01_A01_bin.83
CAAGACGCGACTAGCGTCGCTTACCTGCTTCGCAGGTTGCAGCTAAGAGCTAAAACCAATAAATTATGTGTCTTAGTTAAAAACTGAAATAATATTACATGATAGAATTAAAATAGGCACACTTAACGCTATTAATTATTAAAAGAATTGGCGAACATATCGGTTTGAGTCGTAGCGAATTAATCAAATCAATGTTTGGTTAGCTCACTTTCTATACTTAGATGCAAAATCTATGTGACTATTCTTATCGTATTTTATTAGCCAGAAGTGCGATTACCTTACTATCAATGACTTTACTTGAAAGCTTAGTTATACTTGATTAAGTTATGAGCGATCGCCAAAAAGATCTGACAATTCTTATGGCAGAAATTAACAGGATTTATTATTCTTTAATTTGCTTAATTTGGTTATTAAAATACTCAGTTTTATAGTTTAAAGATTGGGCTAATTTTAAAGCCTCTTGGAAAGATTTTTGGGCTTTAACTTTTTGGTTAGATTTTAAATAAATTTGACCTAAAAGATCGTAGGTATTAATTAAACCATAGTAATTATAAGACTGCTGCTGAATTTTAATTAAATTACTATAAGCTGCGATCGCTTGCTCAATTTGCTGGGCTTGTTGATGTAGTTCTCCTAACCTAGTTAGTGCCAGATCGGCAATGGCTAACTTTTGGGTTTGCTCTGCCATACGCCAGGTTTGGTTATAGGCAGCAATGGCTTGGGGGATCTGGTTTAGAGTTTCATGGTCACGGGCGATCGCTATTTCTAATTCGGGTATTTGATTTGGTTGTCCAGTGGCAGCATAATGCTCAACTAGACGTTTTTTGGTAGCGATCGCTTGTTTAGTTTGAGCTGTGGGATCATAAATATCAATCAAAGTCTTAAGATACTGCTCAGTTTGCGGTTTATTGGATAATTGAGATGGCGCAGAATCATTTAAAGACAATAGCTTTTGATAAATTTTTGCCGCATTTTGATAATCAAATTTAGCTAAATAGAGTTTTCCTAAAGCTTCTAAGTTTGTCTGTTCTACTGCCAAATTATAATTATCTTGTCTTCTACTGACTTGGTTAATTTGGGTTTGAATTTTAATTGCCTGTTCTAAATATCGTACTTGCTGATAAGCATTAGAGAGTTTTTTGAGCAAATCAAGGGATAAAGGCTTACTTGGGTTGATTTCAGTTTCTAGAATAATCAAACGTTCGGCAATATTGCGCAGATCTGAGCCGCGATTTTCTTGCCAAGCGATCGCGCCGATGGTTCCCAAAGCCTTGATTTCCGCTTCTTGATCGATGGCGCGGGTTAGTTTTAGCTGTCGATACCACAATTCAAAGGCACGATCTTGATTACCTTGCTGTAATTGCTCTTGTGCCGATTGATCCAGTTCGGCGATCGTTCTTTCGATACGATATTTTTCAAAGGAAGACAACTCTCGTTTTCCATAGCCAGGAGGGATTACGGGATCGCTAGAGTTGATTTCTACTGCTAAAGGATTATCAGACTGTTTCTGAGCTATTGCTTTTGGTTGAATTGATAACCAAGCAACAGTTACTAATAGCCAAATATAAATTCCTGTTATTGTTTTAATTTTCAATTAAGTACCTGCGTAGAATTGCAAAACTAACTATACTGCACTACTCCCGAAGGTAGCTAAGAGCTAACAGCTAATAGCTACAAAGGCGAAAGTTTGCCGCATGTACCAGCAATTTCTCTAGAGTAGTGAGCAGTTAAACAAACGGATAGACTCCTGTAATAATCTCATTGGCTTTAAGCTTACCAATTCTCTTCCCTGGACTATTTTTCTCCTCTTGCTCAAGACTATTGACGGGCAATATTAATCGACGATTAATGCTGGTTGTCAACATAATATTTTCTCTACCTGTGGTAGTCGTAATTCCTGCCAACATATCTTCTTTCGTCGTAAACTGAGTTGCCTGAGTTCCAATATCCCCTCGATTTCCTAATCGTAAGGCATTGACGGCAATCCGTTTGCCAAATCCTAGTTGAGAAATCACTGCAATCGAATCTTGAGCCTTGACATTGCAGCAACCGACTAAACTTTCCTTTAATCTCAGACGCATGACGCGATTTCCCTGAGCATTTCTGCCCATAACTGGAATTTGCACATCATCAATTGCCAAGCGTAAAATGCGCCCCCCAGTGGTAGCAATTACCATTTCCTGGTCTTCTTGAGCAAAACAAAAATATTTAAGAGTATCTTTGTCTTTGAGTTTTACTAGTACCAGTCCTCGATTGCCCAAGGCATCTAATTCAGCAGCGTTTAGACGTTTAATAATGCCTTTTTCCGTCAGCATGATTAGATCTAAGTTCTGATAATCCCCAGGTAGAAAGAAGTGTGCCACCGTGCCTTTAGCATCTCTTTGCGCTGCTGATGATAATAGCTCTAGTGCTGGTAATTCAGTACTTTCTAGACTTGAGGGTATTTCTGATATCGGCACAGGATAGGCTTTGCCACTATCTGTTACCACAATTAATTTATCGCGATCGCCAACTGGTTCTTGATGTAATAAAAAGTCTGATCCCTGCCTGGGAACAGAATTTGGATCATCTGTGGTGGGATTTTCCCAGTATATATAGCCAGAGCTAGTTACCTTTAGTTTAGCTTCGGGGGAACGCTCAAAAGTTAAGTCGGGATCAACATCCAAAGCTGGATCTTTTTTTGCTGCTTTTGGCTGGTTTTTGGCAACTGAAGTTGCTTTTGGTTTCGACGGAGGAGCATCATCAGAACTAGCTGCCACATTGATAATGCGAGTCCGACGTTCATCGCCAAACTTGCGCTTAAGGGAACGCAGTTCTTTTTTGAGGGACTTGAGCAATTCATGGCGATCGCCCAAAATATTATTTAAAGTGGTAATCCGCTCTTGTAGATCCCGCAACTCAGTTTCTAGCTTTTGCTTTTCTAAGCCAGTGATACGGCGCATTGGCATTGCCAAGATCGAGTCTCCCTGAGTCGGCGAAAAGTCTAATTCGTCTTGAAGACGTAACTTGGCAGTAGTGCCATCGGGAGCATGGCGGAGAATTTCAATCACCGCATCAATTTGATTTAGAGCTAGTAGCAAACCCTCTACCAGATGCAGCCGTTGATTAGCCTGTTCTAATTCATGACTATATTGCTTTCTGAGGGTATGTTCGCGGAATTTGAGGAATTCTTCTAAGACATTGCGTAAAGGTAGCTGAACTGGCTTATTATCAACCAATGCCAGCATGATTGTTCCAAAATTGCTTTGCAACGCTGTCTGACGATAGAGTTGATGCAAGACTTTTTTAGCAGTGGTATCCTTCTTTAGTTCAATTACCACCCGCATGCCACTGCGATCGCTTTCGTCTCTGATATCAGAAATGCCCTCGATTTTACCTTGATTAACTAACGCCGCAACTTTTTCGATCCATCCTGCCTTATTAACTTGATAGGGTAGTTCGCTAATTACCAGGGCTTTCTTTTCGCGACGGCGTTTTTTGCCGCTAGAAATCCGTTCAATTTGGGCAATTCCTCGCATCTTGATGATGCCTCTACCAGTGCGATAAGCATCTTCAATCCCCTTGACCTCAACGATTTCTCCTCCTGTGGGAAAATCGGGACCAGGAACTAATTCCCAGAGCTTTTCATCGCTAATAGTCGGGCGATCAATTAGAGCAATTAAACCGTCTACTACTTCTCCTAAATTATGGGGCGGAATATTGGTTGCCATCCCTACCGCAATTCCCGAGCAACCGTTAAGCAGCAAAATCGGTAGCTGGACTGGTAATACTACGGGTTCAGTTTGAGAACTGTCAAAATTATCGCTAAAGTTGACCGTTGCCTCGCCAATCTCCGTCAGCATTGCTTCGTGGGCTACGGGAGCCAACCGAGTCTCGGTGTAGCGCATGGCTGCGGGAGGATCGTTGTCTACTGAACCAAAGTTTCCGTGACCATCTAGCAACGGATAACGGGTAGAAAAGCTCTGCACTAAGCGCACTAGAGCATCGTAAACCGACTGATCCCCATGGGGATGATATTTACCTAACACATCGCCGACAACGCGAGCGCACTTACGGTAAGGACGGTCTGGAGTTAGTCCTAGTTCATACATAGCATAGAGAATACGCCGATGTACTGGTTTGAGTCCATCCCTGACATCAGGCAAGGCTCTCCCGACAATTACGCTCATGGCATATTCAAGATATGACCTCTCCATTTCTTGGTGAAGCGGAGTAGGAATGATTTGACCATTTCCTAATAAATTTAGCTGCTGTGCCATTCAATAAATCTCCAAGAGTGTGGGGAATATGCCAAAGATGTAGTTGAAACCCAAATAAAGTTCGACAATAAGAAATTAAATATGATAGTACAATCTAATTCTGTTAGGTTTGAGATTAACTTTGCAATCTTGTCTTTGTGAGCCAGAATAAAAAAGGTTAATCAACGCTCAAAGCACATAGGGCGCAAGCAAGCGTTGCC
>JBCCDL010000578.1:0-4454 GCA_039030815.1 Cyanobacteria bacterium P01_A01_bin.83
TACCGCTGTGGCTAGTTGAGGAACATAACCGACAAACCAAACATCACGCTCAGAAGATGTTGTTCCTGTCTTACCTGCGGCAGGGCGATTGATATTGGCTTTTTGACCTGTACCCCCTGACTGCAAGACTCCTTTCATCATCGTGTTTAAACTAGCCGTTGCCCAAGGATTGAGTATCTGTTGTGGGCGAGGAGTATTATCCAGCAAAATATTACCCTTACTATCAGTCACCTGTAAAATTACGGTGGTTTTGTCATGCCAACCGTTGCTGGCAAAAGTGGCAAAAGCTCCTGCCATTTCTAAAGGAGTAACCCCAATTGAGCCTAAGGGTAAAGAAATCACAGGCTGCATCGGACTTTCTATACCCAACATGCGACAAACTTTGATTACTTCTTCTAATCCAACAGCCTTACCCAGCTTGACCGCAGGAATATTACGGGATTGAATCAAAGAAGTGGCTAACGACATCTTGCCTTTAAAATCTGTTTTTCCGCCATAGTTTTGTGGTTTATAGACTCCCCCTGGAATCGGATAGGATATGGGAGCATCATCAATGATTGTACTGGGACTAAATTTACCGCTGGCTAAAGCAGTATAGTAAACAAAAGGTTTAAAAGAAGACCCAGGTTGGCGACGAGATTGTACAGCGCGATTAAATTGGCTGGATTTATAATCTATACCTCCTACCAAGGCTTTAACAAAGTGAGTACGGGGATCAACCGCAGCTAAAGCAACCTGATCTGCTCTGAGTCCTGAGCGACGCAGCAAACTATGGCTCTCTCTAATTGATTCTTCTGCCATTCTTTGAAAGTCTTGATCAATGGTTGTCTGCACTCTAATACCACCACGTAAAACTTTCTCCTCGCCAAATAGCTCTTCCAGCTCTTTGATTACAGCTTCAGTAATAAAAGGAGACCTACTCCTGCGCCAAGCAGTGGGCTTACCAACTAGTAAGGGAGCTTTGAGTGCAGCCTGCTCTTCTTCTGGGGTAATCCAATTTAAGGTACGCATGCGAGCTAAAACTGATGCCTGCCTTTTTTTGGTATTGCTATAGTTGAGAAATGGGCTGTATTGTTCAGGAGCTTGAATTAGCCCTGCTAATACCGCAGCTTCAGCTAAATTTAATTCACTGGCACTCTTATTAAAGTAACTTTCTGCCGCCGTTTGAATACCATAGTTGTTATGACCCCAATAAATATTATTGAGATACATCTCTAAAATTTGGTCTTTATCAAAAACCTGTTCTACCCTAACTGCCAGAATTGCTTCGGCTAATTTTCGACTAAAAGTACGTTCCCGAGTTAGAAAGAGATTTTTAACCAGTTGCATGGTTAAGGTAGATGCCCCTTCTGATACGCCACCTTTTCTGTAATTCGCCAAAGCGGCACGACCAACACTATAGGGATTTAGTCCTTGGTGTCGATAAAAATTACTGTCTTCAATTGCTACCACTGCCAGCTTTAATTCGGGTGCAATTTGGTCAATGGTGGCAATTTCTCGGTTGGCTTCACCATGTAGACTCGTCAAAAGCTTACCTTTTATATCGTAAACATAACTAGTTTCTGCGGGAATGTATTTTCGTAACACTCTTACATCTGGCAGGTTACGAAAACTAAATGCTAAACCAACCAATCCTCCTGCGGCAACAGCACTAGTAATCATCGTAATTCCCAACATCGTACCCCCAGCAGCCTTTGCTACTCCTGTAAGAAACGACGTGGCAATATTCTTTGTATTTCGCGATTCTGATTTTTCTAGAATAATTTCAGAAGACACGGTATTTTTTCCTCCAGAGAGCATTACAAGAAAGCGCCTTGATTAGGCGTAGCTTAACCAAAAGTTTAGTGAAATTAAATCATAACTTGAGCCTAGTAGTTGATGAAGACAACTTATTAAACCGCATCTAGTTTGAAATCAATAGTTTCTAAGATGAGAGGTCGTAGGTAGTAGATAAAAGTTTTTTTTAATACTATTTCTTGTTTATTAAAACTCCTTTCGCTCTTTGGACGGAGTTTAATTAATAGAAGTCATAACAGTGAATGGTTAGGGGAGTTGTAAATCTGCATATCTAATCACGTTAGACAGGATTTTTCGTTTGACATCAATATTTATCTGACTGTTCAAATTAGTGATAATAAAAATTTTCTTATTGTTTGCCTTATTACATTAAGATTGCTTGGTTTATTTAGGGTTTAATCCTGATTGACGAAGTCAACGCGTGCCGTCGGGACGCTGAGTCCCGATGAACGTTGACAATTGTAGCAATCCTTAAAAATGCTAGATAAAAAAAAACCTCGGCTGACGAACCGAGGAATCTAAATTCAGGAGAAATTAACGTTGACCAAAGGCAACTTCAGTAGCAAAATAGCAAGCTATTGCTCGATGACTAAGAGAATCAACATCTTTAAATTATGTAAATAAATGTAACAAAAAATTTATATATTAACAAGGTAGAGCTAAATATAAATCGATATAGACACGCAAATAGGTAAACTACTACTACTTAATAAACTATTTCAGGGCAGCCGATGATTATTGCAATTACCGCTTTAAAGGGAGGAGTGGGTAAAACTACAACCGCAGTCCACTTGGCTGCATATTTTCAAACTCTCGCCCCCACACTATTAATAGATGCGGATAAAAATCGTTCAGCTTTGGTCTGGTCAAAAGAAGATCAGTTACCCTTTTATGTGGCTTCTCAAGCAGGTGCCCCTGGACTGATCAAGAAGTTTACTCATATCATTATCGATACCCAAGCACGACCAGAACCCGAAGAGTTAGAGGACTTGGCTGCTGGTAGTGATATGTTGATTTTGCCCACTACTCCCAATCACTTGGACTTAGATACTACTGTCAAGGCAGTAGAGTTGCTGAGAAATCTTAATGCTGCTGCTAACTACAAAGTTTTGCTGACCAAGGTAGATTCACGCACTAAAAATGCCAAAGATGCCCAGGAATTTTTAAAGGATGCCCAATTACCGTTATTTAAAACCGAAATTCCCCTGTTAGTTGCTTTTCAGCGATCGCCAAGTCGGGGAGTAGTGGTCAAGGATTATCCTGATCGCCGAGCTAAGATTGGTTGGTATAGATACATGGAAGTGGGCAAAGAAATTATGTCTTGAGAAATAAGGAGCGAGGAGTGAGGAACAAGGAAGTAGGAACAAGTAAATTCTAAACTCTTCGTCGCCCCATGTAAGATCAAATCAAAGTAACAAGTTGTTATTTTTCTTGTGCATGGTCTCAATAGATTAATTAGTACTCAACATCAGTTATTTGCTGTCTTGCTGAGATATTTAGTTAGATTCGTATTTTTGCTGCCAATCAGAGCGATAATCATCATAAAAACTAGCGATAATTGCCATTAACAGCCACCAGACAGTGTTGATTTGAGGACGATACCAGACTGTATCGACAACACCATGAAATGCCAGACTGGCTGTAGCAGCGATCGCAGCAATTAAATAAAGACCCCGTTGATTTTGGCTCTGGCGCAGACGCCCTAACTGCCGCAGACCATGATTAAAGGTCACTGCCAATAGCCAGATAAAACAGCCCAAACCAAGATAGCCCATTTCCACAAGATGCTCTAAATAGACAGAATAAGCACTCAAAGCAGGATAACGAGAATTCATGTAGCGGGGATAGATTTGATTAAAGGCATCGTTTCCTGGTCCAATGCCAATCACAGGGTAGTCTTTGATAATTCTAAAACAAGCTTCCCAAACGTTAATCCGAAAATTATTGCTGCTATCTTCTCTACCAGCAAAAATACTTAGCAGCCTAATTCGTAAGGGTTCGACAGAAATAAACGCTACTAGTAATAATCCCCCCAAGCTACTAAACACTAAAGGTAATAACCAAACCTGCCACCAGCGAGGTAAAAACTTTTGCCACCAATAGTAAAATAACAACAGCAGTACGCTAAATAACACTGCCATTGCCAACCAGGCACCCCGACTATCGGTAAAGTACAAACAAGCAGCATTGATAACGAACATCATGGCAGCTAAACTTTTTTGAATCCAGCCACGCCAGATAAACACCGCAGCTACACTTAAAGCGATCGCAGGTAGCAGATAACCTCCTAGTAAATTAGGATTGCCCAGATAGCTATAAACTCTCGTATCATTTGCTAAAGCTGAGTTGGGATCGTTCCAGGTTGCCAACTGCTGCACCCCAAAAAATTCCTGACGAACACCATAGCTACTAACAATTAATGCCGTCAATAAAAAGCTACTGATAATCCAGTTACACAGTTTAGTTGACCTCATAACTTGAGCTGCCAAACTAAACAATACTAAATACAGCGTTAAAGTTAACCAACCATTAAATGCCGCTGCTTTAACAGGAGAAAAAGCTGTTGCGATCGTGGCAATACACCAGTACAAAAAAACTATAAAATGGACAGGGGTAATTACAATTCTTTGGGATGCTGTTACCGTATTTAAAATCCA
>JBCCDL010000579.1:0-4443 GCA_039030815.1 Cyanobacteria bacterium P01_A01_bin.83
ACGATGAAGATGGGGTCAGCAGCTTTCCGACATTAACTACTGCCGAAGGACAAACCTATACCGTGTCGGTAATTGCTAACAATAATGTTCCTTTAGAAGATGCTTATTTAGTTGGCTACATTGATTTTAATCAGGATGGGGATTTTGAAGACACTGGAGAACAGTCAACTACTGTTACAGTTCCTACCAGTACCAGCAACCCCAGAACCTTTGATGTTACCTTTACCACTCCTGCGGGGATGACTACGGGTACTACCTATGCTCGTTTCCGCTTAGGTCAAGTACAAGCTACTGCCGAACAAGCTACAGGAGCTTCTATCAGTACCGATAACGGAGAAATTGAAGATTATTCCTTGGAAATCGCTGAAATTGATGGTAATCGACCGCTAGGGTTTCCTTTTACCTGTGACTCTACTTTTTACATTACGATTGGGCAAGGAGGCACTAACCCCCAGTTTCTTTATCGGGTGAATCGTGCGGGGGATACTTTTGTTTTCGATGAAATCGGCTCAAGCACCAGTAGTGCTAATGGATATCCCACCACTTTTCGTTACAATGCCCTGGCTTATAATCCTGTAGATAATTATCTTTACGGTTATATTCAAGGTAGTTCTGCCGCTACAGGTCCATACGCAGTAGGGAATGTAGTTCAGATTGGTTCCAATGGCGTTCTCCATTCTATTGGTATCCCAACAGATGGTAGTGGTGGCACATTACCCCTGAATAGTTATTATGCCGCTTCTATGCTCTCTGATGGTACCTACGTAATTGGTAGAGGTAGTGATTTCGCCAAACTGGACGTAACTACATCACCACCGACAATTCTGAGTACAGGCTCCATTTCAGGTGCCAGCTTTACTGATTTTGCCGTCGATCCGACAGATCCCACTAGCTTAAGCGGAGGAAGAATTTATGGTATCAATGAAAGTGGGTCAAGCGATCGCCTCGTAATCCTGGATGTTACGGGTAATAATCCCACAATAGTAAGTCAGGCAACTAATCCGACAGGAAACAATCACAATGCGGGCTCTCAATTTGTTGATTCTTTTGGTACTCTTTACTATCGCAGTAACTCAGACGCAAAACTGTATCGGGTTGACAGCGATGCTACCAGTGCCACCTATGGTGTAGCCACAGAAATTACAACCGCTCCTACGGGCGGAAGTCATGATGGCGCGAGTTGCTTGTTTGCGTCAGTGATGGAAAAAGAGGTTCAAGACCTTGATGGCAACTTGATTACTACCTCTCCTGCGGGAGAAGTAGTTAATTATGTGTATCGTATTGCTTCTGGTAATGTGCTGGATATTAGTGGTGTTACTTTTGAAGACGACCTGAGAAATGTTACTGGTGGCGATCCCATTAATGGCACTTTTAATGGCAATTTCACTGTTTCTAACGGTTCTGGAACAGTTAGCTTTAGCAATAGTAATCAAACTATCCAAATTAGTGATTTGATTATTCCTGCTCAAACTTTGGCTACATCAGATAGCGACATAGTTACCATCACTGCTGAAGTTGAGGTGCCCAATAGTTTAACTACTGGAGAATATTTGAACCAAGCTTTTATTAGCAACTTACCAGCTCAATACCCTTCCTTGATCTCTTCCGATTACCCCGCTTCCGCGGCTTACGAAGACCCTACGCCATTGCAAGTTACTGAGCCATTGGCTAGCGACCCTGAATTAACTTTAGTCAAAAGGATTACAGCAATCAATCCTGGTCAACCTGAAAGAGAAATCTTATTCAATGAATATGTTGATGATGGTGTTGCCGATAATGCAGACAATGAACCGAACTGGTTAGGCTCTCAACCATCTCCCGATGGGAATACCAATACCTATACCTTGGGGGCGATTGATGGCGGTCAAGTACAACCAGGAGATGTGATTGAGTACACAATTTATTTCCTTTCTCATGGTGATGGCACAGCAGAAAATGTCTTGGTGTGCGATCTGATTCCTGAGAATACGGAGTTTTTAGTTCATGATTTTGATACTCTTCCTGGCTCAGCAGGGGGGGTTGCAGGAAGCGATCGCGGTTTAGCCTGGGAATATAACGGCGCAACGGAATCTCTGACTAATGGTAGTGATGGCGATGGTGGTTATTATTTCGTTCCTGGGGTTGAACCCACAAGTATTGCTGACTTGAGTTCAGTTCAGTGTGGTGCGACCAATTTGCCCAATACTAATGGTGCAGTAGTCGTAAATTTAGCTAATTTATCTCCTGCTACTGCTCCTGGTGTACCTACTGATTCTTATGGCTTAATTCGGTTTCGCGTCAGGGTGCAATAGATTAAATCTTTATTTACTAAACTGATTTGATCCAAGACAAATCAACATCTTAAATCAGTGATTTTACTGATTGAGATCGAACTAAAGTTAACTACACCGAAAACAATTCTTGTTGTTCCTCAATAACTTGGCTGTACTGAAAATTGCTATTTTCAAGCCATTCACTTAAATTTATGAGTAAATCCCAATGGTCAGCTTCAGAGGGAAATGAACGTCGTTTAAAATTGATGAATAAGTGCAATCAGACTAGAATTAGAAATGGTTTGGCACTGATAATAGATGATCCTGGACACAGAAAAAGTGGGAATTTTACTGATGGAGCATGAATGTTAGTTCGATTAAATCAGCTACTGAAATCGATTATTTAATTACTAATGAATCAGAAACTATTGCAACAGGAGAATGGATAGTTAAAACATTTTCTAAGAGAAACTATAAGGAAAAATACAGATAAACTAAACAAATTACAAATTAGCTGACGATTTTTGCCAACTTGCTGCATAATGGGATTCGGCACTATGGGTAGAGCTTTTATTAGATGATTAAATCATCAAGCGCTAGATGTAGTACCATGCTTTTATATCTTCCACTCGATTTCCATAATGAAATTATCTTCTGTCGAACAAGCAGAAAACGCTAAATCTTTGCTGCTACACGAATTGCAATCACACCAAACCCCCATGAGTTTGCAGCAGTTGGGGCTGAATTTAGGTAAATCGACTAAGTTATCTCACCGAACCCTGAAAGAGGCTGCTTGGCAGTTGGTCGAAGAGGGTAAAGCAAAATTTAATTCTACTTGGGATTTAGAAATTTTATAAATCTTAGTTGTCAAACAGCTAAATCGATTACTCAAGGCGTACTATCTAAATGAAGGTATGTCTTTTTTAATGCCAAACTTTAGTTAATGGTTGCTTACTACTATGTCGTCCAGACTACAAAGACAGCATGATCCTTTTGGCAATCAGGAAGATAAGCCAGGAGATAGCCGCAAATCTTTTCAGATAGACCGCGATCGCATTCTCTATTCTTCGGCATTTCGGCGGTTAGCGCAAATTACCCAAGTCTTGACGGCACAGGAAGGTCACGTATTTCATAATCGTCTAACTCATTCCTTAAAAGTCGCTCAAGTCGCTCGTAGATTAGCCGAAAGATTATTAGCAGAGCAACCAGAGGTAGCCAAGGCAATTGGGGGCATCGATCCTGACGTCGTGGAGGCGGCAGCTTTAGCTCACGATTTGGGACATCCTCCTTTTGGACATACGGCAGAGGAGGAATTGGATGCCTGTGCCAAAAAAGCGGGATTGACCGATGGTTTTGAAGGTAATGCTCAATCCTTTCGAATCTTAACCAGGTTGGCAATTCACCGTATTGATTACTATGGTCTTAATTTAACCCGAGCTACCCTCAACGCGGTCTTAAAATATCCTTGGTTGCGAGCGCCAGATCCGACCTCTAAACGGCATCGCAAGTATTCAATCTATGATTTAGACCTGGCAGCTTTTAAGTTTACTCGACCAGAAGCTGATGAGGCTCAGTCTGTTGAAGCCAGCATTATGGACTTTGCGGACGATATTACCTACAGCGTCCATGATTTAGAAGATTTTTATCTGGCGGGTTTGATTCCCTTGGAACTTTTGGCAACGGATTGGGATGAATTTGACCGCTTTGTTACCGAATGGCTACGAGTATCTCCTCATAACCGAGTCGCCAAGGTGGTGCAGGCAAATCCCCATCGATTTCAAAATTTTCTCGATGCTACCTATAATCTTAAAGGACAGTATCCCCCTGGCTCTTTTGAGCAAAAAGCCCAAATCAAACGTATTAGCTCTCAATTAATTCAAAACTACGTTCAATCCGTTCAATTAAGTACTGAATACGGCGATCGCGGCTACTTGAAATATAATCGTAACCGTGAAGAAGAACTCAAGTTTCTCCAGCGGATTGTTTGGTCTTATGTGATTTCCAATCCCCGCATGGCGACTCAAAGATACGGGCAAAAAAGAATTATTAAAACTCTATTTGAAATTTATCTTCAGGCAATTAGCGAGCGCGATCTCAGCTTTATCCCTGCTCGCTTTGTCCGAGAATTTCTCGAAACTGAGGCGAAATTAGATAATCCTAACCAGCTAAGCCCCGAACAAACTCGGATGGC
>JBCCDL010000580.1:0-4432 GCA_039030815.1 Cyanobacteria bacterium P01_A01_bin.83
ATAAGGCAGATGTGAGTTTTTACAAGCTGAATCGTGCCATGGAGTGGTGGGCACAAATAGAGCAGGAGCCCCATTCTGGAATGAACCATGCATTTTATCTCTAAAAATTAGAACTTGATCTTTTTTTGTTTAAGAACAGTATGTCTTGCGATCGCTTCAAAGTCTCGATCTCGATGATAAAGAATTAAATTATTTTTTATAGCCATAATTGCGATCGCACAATCAATGTTACTGCGTATAGTTATGCCTTTGCGTCGCAGTTCAAAATATAATCTAGCAGTATTTTTCCAAATTGAATTATAATCTGGATTAAAATAGTTTTGATTATCTAGATATAAACTAAGCTTATTCCATTCTGCTTCATCTTTACATCCTTGTAACAGCTCCATTTTAGTAAAGATCGGTAAATAATAATTTTGATTACTAACAATAGTTTTTAATTTGCTTGCCTTTACTTTTGATTTGTCTCTCAAAACTTCAATCCAAACAGAAGTATCAATCAATAACATATCGATTATTTCTGACTACATCTGTGTCGAAGTCTTCAACAAACTCAATGTCCCCAGCAAGGTCAAACAGGTCTTTTTTTTCGCTTCTTTTTACCAACTCCGCTAAAGCAAAGTTGATCAATTCTTTTTTGGTTCTTAACCCCGTCAAGGCAAAAGCCCTTTCTACCAAGTGATCATCTAGATCTATATTAGTTCTCATTTTGTGTGTAACGCAAGTAATTATATACACATTGTACACCAAAAAACCTGAAACAGCGATCGCACTATCAAACTTTGGCATACTCAAACAGGAGAATTGATCAAAAATCTTCGAGGACACATTAGTCAAATTAACACCTTGGCGTTTAGTAGCGATGATCAGTCTCTTGTTAGTGGAGAAGAACAACAAGGTTTATTCTGGTGGCATCTAGATTTAGAATAAACTACAAGAAAAAAGGTGCTAAAACTTCTATTATTTCTTGTGCTGTTTTAATTATCATCTGGGTACTTGAAACAGTGCCGATGCTAGATTATGGGCTATCTAGGCGGATAATCTCTCCGTCAATTTCAATTTCCTGAGAATTATACCAACGGTAATTTCGATCTCGCCCACCGCCATATGGATTATCCTGACAACAATAGAGATATTCCGAATCGTCAACTGGTTCTTTGCCAGGAAGTTGGTTAGCTGTTAAGGATGATACAGTTACTATTGAAGCTAAAAGTCGCCATATCAATTTGGTATTCATCATCAATACCTCTGTTGTTCAATATCTTTCAGGCAGTTATTAGTCTGGGCTATTAGTTCAGGTTTACGTTAAACAAATAAGTTGAAGATGTTGTGAGGATTATTAGGTCAACAAAATCGGCTATTGATATCAATTGACATGAGAAACCAAGCGCTCGCTAAAACTATAGCTGCTATATTTCCTGTTTGGGGTCAATTAAATACTGAAAGTAAGACAGATTTTTTAAATCAGAGTCAACACCTTAGCTTATCTGCTAATCAATTTATCTGTTTAGAGGGAGATATGTGTAATCATTTACCTCTAATAATTTCAGGAAAAGTAAGAATTTATAAAACAGGAGCAAGTGGCAGAGAAATTACTCTTTACCATCTAGAAAGAGGAGATAGTTGCATCATGACTGCTTCTTGCATTATAAGTCAGAAAACATTCCCCGCATTTGCTATCAGCGAAACTGAAGTTGAAGCTATGGTTATTCCCGCCCATATTTTAAGAGAATGGGTCAGGCATAATTATGCTTGGCAAGAATATATTTTTGGACTACTTTCTCAAAGATTAGGTAATGTAATCGAAATAGTTGAAGAGGTGGCTTTTAGACGGATGGATTGTCGAATTGCCTCCTATCTTTTGAATAATAGCGCTAATACTAATAATTTAAACATACGGACAACCCATGAAGCGATCGCTCAAGAATTGGGTAGTTCTAGAGAGGTAGTGAGCCGTATTCTCAAAACTTTTGAAAAACAAGAATTATTATTCCTTACACGAGGGGTAATTCAACTAAAAAATTGCCCAGAACTAGAAAAAATTGCCCAATTAGGAAACCTTTAAACCTTTGAAGTTTTGAATCTTATGTGACTTTATCACAGATCAACTGAAGGCAAATTTTCTATAGTTTAGATTATTCAATACATTGAAAGAGGTTAACATCTCATGGAAGACATTCACCCTTTGGAATACCCTTCTCTTTCTCGTCGACAACTGCTAAATTTCCTAACGGGGGCAGTTGTCGCAACAACTACAACCGCTGCCCTTTATCCTGTTGCCAAATTTTTGGTTTCGCCATCAGAAGGTAATGAGGATGGTTCAATTATTGCCAAAGATCGTCTGGGAGAGATTATTCCCGCTAGTCAAATTTTAGCAGAGCCACCAGAAACTCGTGCTTTGGTAGCAGGATTAGCTGGCGAACCAACTTATTTAAAGGTTGTTGCAGGCAGAAAGTTAGATCAAATTGGTATTGTCGATAATTGTACTCATCTCGGCTGTACCTTCCCTTGGAACTCAAATGATCATCAGTTTCAATGCCCCTGTCATGGTTCTCGTTATGCTGCTGATGGTTCTGTAGTCAGAGGACCTGCTCCCCTGCCACTAAAGCTTGTCCAGGTAAAAGTAGTAGAAGATACAATTTTGATTTCTCCTTGGATAGAAAAAGACCCCCGAACAGGGGAAAAGCCTTGGTGGAGCTAATATAGCAGTACATGCGGCAAACTCTTGCCTTTGTCATTTTGGTGAGGTACAAAGTTGATCGTTTTGAGGCAGAGGGCTTGCCCGCATGTAGTTAGGTGTACCTCATGAATTAGAGAAACGCTATAAATAGCTACCTTCACAAGTTCCTCAAATTAATAACCTATAACAGAACTATCAGCCTCAAAACATTGCTAAAAATAAGTAATAAGCCAATAGTTAGGAGGGACTAAAACTTATGGTTGCAATAGCAGATCGCCACAGAAAAAATCAGCAGGAAAAAGAACAAGCTTTAGTTTTGTGGTTTGAAGATGTAGGCATGGGCGATGTTTCTCTTGTGGGGGGTAAAAATGCCTCTTTGGGGGAAATGATTGGGCAGTTAACACCCAAAGGGATTAATGTGCCAGGAGGGTTTGCTACTACAGCCTATGCCTATCGATACTTTGTTCAACAAGCAGGATTAGAAAGCAAGCTAAGACAGGTGTTTGCCGATTTAGATGTGTCAGATTTGAGGAATTTGCGATCGCGCGGTAAACAGGCTCGGGCATTAATTCTCAATACTCCTTTTCCTCCAGAATTGGAAACGGCAATTAGCCAGGCGTATAATCAGTTGTGTGAACGCTATAGTATAGACTTTTCGTACTGCGAACAGTTTGAAGGTTCAGAAAAAGAAGTCTGTAAAAAATATACCTCTGATGTTGATGTCGCGGTACGTTCTTCTGCTACCGCCGAAGATTTGCCCGATGCTAGTTTTGCAGGGCAACAGGAAACCTATCTCAACGTCCATGATATTCAGTGTGTCCTCGAAGCCTGTCACAAATGTTTTGCTTCGTTGTTTACAGATCGGGCAATTTCTTATCGTACAACTAGGGGGTTCGATCATTTTGACGTGGCTTTATCTGTTGGTGTGCAAAAGATGGTGCGCTCAGATCTGGCTACTTCAGGAGTTATGTTCTCAATCGATACGGAAACAGGTTTTAAAGATACAGCCTTAATTACTGCTGCTTATGGCTTGGGTGAAAATGTCGTCCAGGGTGCTGTTAATCCTGATGAGTATGTTGTCTTTAAACCAACATTAAAAGAAGGCTATCATCCCATTCTTGATAAACGTCTTGGCAGTAAAGAAATCAAAATGGTCTATGACGTTGGTGGTAGTAAGCTAACCAAAAACGTCCCCACGACTCATTTAGAAAGGATTGAATATGCCATTGAGGATCACGAAATCTTGCAGCTAGCAACTTGGGCTAGTCAAATTGAAGAGCATTATTCTCAGATACGGGGTACCTATACCCCCATGGATATCGAATGGGCAAAAGATGGTTTAACTAAAGAACTATATGTCGTTCAAGCCCGTCCCGAAACCGTTCAATCGCAGAAAACCGCTAATGTATTGCAAACATATAAATTAGATGCTGCGGGGGAAAAGATCTTAATTACAGGCAGAGCTGTAGGAGAAAAGATCGGTGCAGGTATTGCCAGAGTGATTCTGGAAGTAACTGAGATCGATCAGTTCCAACCAGGAGAAGTTTTAGTTACCAACAAAACCGATCCTGACTGGGAACCAATTATGAAACAAGCCAGTGCGATTGTTACTAATCAGGGTGGTAGAACCTGTCATGCAGCAATCATTGCCCGTGAAATGGGTATTCCTGCCATCGTTGGCTGTGAAGATGCCACCCAAAGTATTCCCACAGGAGATGAGGTTACAGTATCCTGTGCTGAAGGAGAACAAGG
>JBCCDL010000581.1:0-4428 GCA_039030815.1 Cyanobacteria bacterium P01_A01_bin.83
CGATATACCAGCATCCAAACAGCTATTTGCTCAAATTCAATTTGCGATCGCATCGGGACAATATCCCCCTGCACATCGATTACCTAGCACCAGACAATTGGCGATGATTACAGGTTTACATCGCAATACCATCAGCAAAGTATACCAACAGCTAGAGGAGACGGGTTTAGTAGAGTCGATAGCTGGTTCAGGGATTTATGTTAAACTTCATGAACGAGAAAATATAGTTCAATCTGACTCTCCAGTAAATATCTCAATTAATACCGTTAAAGAGAGTATTGATAAAATATTGGAACTAGGATGCACCATCGAACAGGTCAAGGAGCTATTTTTAGAAGAAATTGACTGGCGACTTAGCTGCTGCGCTCGCATTATAGTTACTGTACCCGAAAGAGATATTGGTGCGGGCGAGATTATTCGTAAGGAATTACAGGATTCATTTTCGATAGAAATCGAGTTAATCCCATTAGAGAAACTGCCGCAAATTTTAGAAGAAATAAATTTTGGTACTTTGGTAACAAATCGTTACTTTATCCAAGAAGTATTAGCGATTGTGCCACCCAATTCGTTTCGGGTCATTCCGATTGACATGTACGATTTTAAAAAAGAACTGGCAATTATTAGAGCTTTGCCCTCTCAAGCCTGTTTAGGGATTGTCAGCTTGAGTGAAGGAACCTTGAGTGTGGCATCAAGCATTGTCAACAGCCTACGAGGAGATGATTTACTAGTCCTGACTTCTTCTTTGGGCGATCGCGATCGACTACGGGCTGTAATTCGAGCAGCACATACTGTCATTGTTGACTATTCTAGCTACGAGCGAGTCAAAACTGAAATTAAAGCAATGCGAGAAGATTTAATTCGGATTCCCGAGGTCATTAGCACCGATAATTATATAAGTGAAAAGTCAATCAAGCTCTTGCAGCGAGAATTAGGCATTAGCAATACGAAGTAATTGAACTCCCAATGGTAAAAGGTGATTGTGTCTACGTATATCGAAATTTTGGACAGTTATCAGGACTTTACAAGCACTATGGTATTGATTGTGGTGACAATACCATAATTCACTATCGTAAACCCAGCGAAACTATTGAGAGGACTTCTTTAGCAACTTTTAGCCGTGGTAATCCTGTGTATGTAGCGGAATATAGCGCTGGTTTTGGCTATATTCCCGAAGTTGTAGTGGCACGGGCTGAGAGTAGACTTGGTGAACAGGAATATAATTTAATTACCAATAACTGTGAACACTTCGCCCATTGGTGTAAAACAGGAATGAGCTATAGCAAACAGGTGAGTAACTATTTGCCAACAATTCGCAATCTAGATATATCGAAGCTATATGAGCCGATTAAGCAAGCACTACAGGGCAAGGATAATAAGACTAGTGCCAGATTGACTAAAGAAGCCTTAACCGATATCGAGTCAGTTTGGAATCAGGTACAGCCCAAATATAAAGAAGCGATCGCCGAGATGCAGACCTGGGGGAAAGTAGCTAAAAAAGCCCTGGAGCAAGGACGGGAAGACTTGGCAAGAGCAGCGATCGCCAAAAAATTGAGCTATGAAAAGCAAGCCCGTAAATATGAAATCGAATTAGGAGAATTAGCGGAGATGACCAAGAATTTGGTACGTACTCAACAAGAGTTAATTGAATAGCAGTTCAAACGAGGAGTCAAAGATGTTGCTACTTATCTATTGTCCAACTTGAATTAATTCTTGGCGTAAAGTGCTTAATTCAACAGTAGGAATTTGTTCTAAGTAGGTAGGCAGAATAATTTATAAAACCCAAGTAGTCAATCTTTGACCTGACCCCTAACCCCTACACCCTAACCCCTGCCACAGCTATTTTATATTTAATTTCACCTACCCACTTAATAGCAGTTGGCAATTGAAAAAGCTTAAGGCTTGCGGCTTATAGCTACAAATAAGTTGAGTTATAAAATTGAATTAAAATTATGTATCGGCATAATTAAAACAAGGGGGAGGTTTGAATTAAAATGCTGTGGGGAATGGAATTATCTGGGACAGAAGAGGAAATTGTCCGTAAATATCAACCAACTTTAAAAAAATACGGCATTTACTTTGATGAAGAGATATGCAGTCTGATTGAAAATTGTCCTCAAGATTTAGAAGATCGCATACAGGCTTTCATTGGCTGGTTTCTTAGTTTGGAATATCGCGCTTCATTGGAAGGTAACAGACTTAATCTTCCTGATGCGAATGAAACTTTAATTAAAGCTTTTAGAGAAGAGTGGTATCCAACTGAATTTCAAATCGAAAGATTAATGGAAGCTAATTTATTTCCTGTTGATTTAGTAATGAGAAATAAGCTAGCCCAAATCAATTTTTTTAGAACTATCGCTTATGAAATTCCTCATAACTCGTATCAAATCAAATTCTTTGATCGTGGTGTAATGATTTGGCAAGAAGATATTGCTAAATTGTTGAAGGTATCTAATCGCGGCTTAATTGAAATGTATAAGTTTAAAGTCAGACAATATAAAGAAGAGATGTCAAAATAAAAGTTAAAAATTTTAATTTAGTACAAATCAAATTCATTCCTCCTCTTATTTTAAAGATTCCAGCATCTCATAAATCACTTATGATTTTTGGTTCATTGACTGAATATTGAAATAAAGATTTTTACAACCACTATAAAATGTCATTCCTATAAAATTTAGATAGTCTACAGTTATTTCATGATTTTTATTATTAACTAGATTAAGTTTTGCTGTAATTGTTTCATACTAAATCCGATTACCAAAGTATACTTTTAAATCAAGAACTTGAATTTCATTCAAACCCTTCTGCCCTCTGCCTTAACACAATTTTTAAGTGTTGTATGTAAACAGGATTTAGTATCAGACATGATTATGTAGTTTTTTATTAATCTTAAAATTTAACGCAAGAGAGAAATAATCCCCTCTTGCAAAAGCTAATAGCTAAAAGCTAATAGCTTCAAAACTAACTCCTCAAAGTAACATCAAACTTCTTAACTAAAGTATCCCGTACCTTTTGATGGACAGGATCGACATCTTTATCGGTCAAAGTGCGATCGCTTGCTTGGTAAACTAAGTTAAAGGCTAAACTGCGTTGCCCTTCGGGGACGTTTTTACCTTTATATTCGTCGAAGACTTCTACCTGTTGCAGTAGTTTACCTCCTGCTTTATTAATTGCTTTTTTGATGGCATCTACAGATAGATCTAAAGGTGCAAAGAAAGCTAAATCGCGATCGGAACCTGGATAGGTAGAATAGCTCTTAAACTTGGGGGTAATAATGGAATCTCGGTTGAGTACCGTTAACAGCAGGCTAAAATCTAGTTCAAATAGATATACTTCGTTGGGTAAATCTTTTTCCTGTGCCAATTGGGGATGAATTTGACCAAATACACCTAGTTTTTTCCCCTGCAACCATAGTGCGGCAGTACGCCCTGGATGTAATCTTGCTTGAATATTCTCGGGACGATATTCAACGGCAATACCTAAATTACTAAAAATATTTGACAACACGCCTTTAGCATCATACCAAGTCATCGGTGTGCCTTTACCACCGTTAACCCATAAACCCTGTGAGGTAATATTCCCCCCCATAATTCCTGCTAGAGAATCTTTTTCCTGTAGCTGATCGTCTTCTTGCCAGAATACTCGTTCGATTTCAAAAGCGTTTAATGCCCCATTACCCTGGGCTTGATTATAGGCAAAAGAATCAAGTAAACCAGAGAATAATTCTCCTCTGAGGGCAGAATATTCTGCAAACAAGGGATTGGACAAAGTTACTTCATTTCCTGTCGGTTTTACTAAAGAATACTGCACTACCTCAGTTAAACCAACACCCCGCAATACCCCACGAAGTTTGTTCTTAATCACAAATTCAGGAGATAACTGCCCAGGTTCGGTTTTTGCAGGAAGCGTATCACAAAAGCGATCATAACCATAAAGACGGGCAACCTCCTCAATTAGGTCAATTTCTCGCTCTAAATCTCGATAGCGATAAGGAGGCACCTTAACCGACCAGGTATTGTCTTTTTCTGCCACTGGCTGAAGATTACAGCCTAATGCTCCCAGAATTGATTCAACATCACTTGATTCAATATATCCCAAACCATCATCTTTCTTTACCTGTCCCAAAAGATGATTAATGCGACTCAAGCGTAACTCAATAGCAGGTAGGCTATAAAAATCAACCCGATTATCTGCCATTGCCTGTGCTTTAGGGGTACCGCCCGCCAGTTCTTGTAATAATGCGATCGCTCTTTTACAGGCAGATTCTAATTCTACTTGGTTTACCCCTCTTTCATAACGGGTAGAAGCCTCACTACGCATACCTTGAGCGCGAGACGAACGACGAATTGCTACAGGATCGAATAGTGCTGCTTCTAAAACAATATTAGTCGTATTGTCATCCACCTCTGTTTCTGCACCGCCCATAACTCC
>JBCCDL010000582.1:0-4421 GCA_039030815.1 Cyanobacteria bacterium P01_A01_bin.83
AGTCATCCAATGGCAATGGTTGACGGACATCCTGCTTTGGTACACTTGGCAATTTATCGTTTTTCTCAAAGTAAAGTAACTTGATCCCAACTGCTAAGTGGGTAGGTGAAATAAAATATAAAATAGCTGTGGCAGGGGTTAGGGTGTAGAGGTTAGGGGTCAGGTCAAAGATTGACTACTTGGGTTTTATAAATTATTCTGCCTACCTACTTAGAAACTGCTTCTACTACTATAGGAATTTATGCTTATCACTTGCGGCGTTAATAAGCAGCATTAGAACAACAGCCCGAACTAGCACAAGCCTTTGATAAAGCGATCGCCAGTTGCGAACTGTATCAACAGTATTTTACTAATAAGAGATCACCTGCGATCGCTTTTGGACTATAGGTCTAAGGAAGTTTACTTACTCTGTCCGTTGAGACTGGCTATAAGTCAAAGAAAAAAGTGATACGCTTGATTCGTTTGAGAGATGCTGCGGCTAAATTAAATATAGTGACAGTTTTGGTTTGCTTAGGTGCAATTCACGATAAATTGTAAGCGGTAGCAAACTATACGATTGGAAGCCCAAATGAGCAAAACTGTCTCTGAAATTATGACTACAGATCCGATTACCGTATCTCCTGAAACTTCTTTAGAAGATGCCATCAAAATCCTGGCTGATAAAAAGATCAGCGGTTTACCTGTAGTTAACCCCCAAGGAGATTTAATTGGCGTAATTTCAGAAACCGACCTTACCTGGCAGGCAACAGGCGTGGATACTCCTCCTTACATAATGTTTCTCGACAGCGTCATCTATCTGCAAAATCCTGCCAAACACAATCAAGAAGTACATAAAGCTTTGGGACAAACTGTGGGCGAAGCAATGAGTGAGCGCCCGACAACAGTTAATGAGAATCAATTAGTGCCAGAAGCGGCACGAATTATGCATGAGAACAAAGTACGTCGCCTGCCTGTGATTAACGACCAAGGCAAGCTCACAGGTATTATTACTCAGGGCGACGTGATTCGCATGATGGCTGCTCAATAAGCCCATAATCTGATATTTGTAGTCGATTTAGATTCAGACTCTTGCTTTTGTTTACTTTTACCTTAATTTAAGGCGAATTACTTTAATATTTTTAAATTAGCAATTGATAATATATTTTTAATCATGAGTATCACACCAGAATCAGTCACCAGTTTGCTCAATTCCGAAGACTTTGGAGAGCGTATTCGGGGTTTAAATCAGTTACGGCAAATCGACCCAAAAACGGCTTTTAGCATGGTTAAACCCTTGATTACCGACAACAATACCCGAGTACGTTATGCTGCTGTTAGTCAGTTGGATACTTTAGGAACAGTTGACCCAGAAACTTCCCTAGAGATGTTACGCGATCGCCTATTTAACGATCCTGAACCTGATGTTCAGGCGGCAGCAGCAGATGCTATTGGCGGTTTAAAATTGGTAGAGGCTTTCGGAGATCTGGCTGATGTTTATCACAATAGTTCAGAATGGCTAGTCCAATTTAGTATTATTGCGGCATTGGGTGAACTAGGTGAGCCTCAAGGATTTACTCTGTTAGAAGAAGCGCTGCAATCAAATAATAATCTTTTGCAAACCGCAGCCATAGGCTCTATGGGAGAGCTAGGGGATCATCGGGCGGTTTCTTTGTTAACAGCATTCGCCGATCATGAAGACTGGCAGATACGTTATCGTCTGGTTCAGGCTTTGGGTAGATTAGGGGGAGATCAGGCAAAGGAAATTATTACCAGGCTTGTAGATGATGAGTCAGAACAAGTAGCACAAGAAGCGAAAAATAATCTCTGATAAGTTTGGCTAGTTGATATCCTCCTCGTGCCTTTAGAACCAGGATTCTGGTTATTAGTAGGGGCGAACGGCCGTTCGCCCCTACTTGTCACTAAGGTATGTCGTGAGGATAATTTCGTCACGCCCCCTGCCCCCTGTACGTCACGCCTTACAAAACCTATGTGTAGCGTTCTTTTTGGGATTTCATATTATTTAACTGAGATACGCGATCGCAAATTTGCTCCCAGTAAGAGTTTACTTGTTTTCAACAATCAGCTTAATTATCAGCCTCTAAATCATCTTTATCTACTTTAGGCACAATGTTAGGACGATCCATATTCTCCCAACCCGCAGGGCGTTTGGAGTTATACCAGGCAATTGAACCGATGGTTACGGCGGCAATAAAACCTACTACGTATACTGCGACAAAATAGGTGGGGAATTCACCCGCTACTGCAAATAAGATGTTCATCTTCTAACTAATCTTTTTATAAGTTATTTCTAAATAAGTACTCTGCAATAATATCAAAAATTGCAGCCAAGATATTTTTAAATAATAAACTAGCAATAAATTTCCCTAGCTTTTGACTCAAAATTATAGGGTAATAATCTTTCTAGATCTGACTGACAGCGATCACTAGAAATTTTCTGTAGATAAAGAATCCAAGCTGGCAATTGCCATGGGAATAGCGACTAAAGCCAATTTGAGAATCCAAGGGGCGCAAAATAAGGTAACGAGGGAAAAAGTTAGCGAAGTAAAGCGCATCCCTGCTTTGAAAACATCATCTTTTATTTTGAAACTTAAATATAGTGCGATCGCTGCAATAAATAAAGTCACCAGTGAAAGGTTTAGCATTTTGGTTAATTGTGATGTGATCAAATTATGGCGCATTTGTGTTAATCAAGCCGAGATGCGCTATCAAAATAACGACACTCTGAAAACCAACATCTATCAAGCATAATATTAAGTTATTATAACTTGCTTTTGGTCTGTCAATCTTTAATTGTATCTGAACAGATAATTTGTACAACAGACGCAAATCAATATACCCTAAAATTTGATTAACGACACTGAATTCAAAAAAATTATTAGACTATATAGAATCAGAGTGCTTAATTATTCTTAATCTAAGATCATGAAGTCAATCCCCAAGCTTAAACAGCCAAAGCTACTGCAAAGATTACAGTGGATTGTCCAGCCCGATCAATATATGAATGCTGCATTTGAGCAAACCCCAGATTTGTTCGTGGCTGAAGTTTTCTCTAGTGGTAACTGTATCTTTGTTAATCATCCCGAAGCCATGCGCCAGATGGTAACTAGCGATCGCGCGAAATACTTTGCCTCTGGTAAAGATAACGCCTTATTAAGACCATTGGTGGGGAATAATTCTTTATTCCTGATTGAAGGGGAACCTCACAAACAACGCCGTAAGCTATTGTTACCTCCTTTCCACGGAGAAAGAATGCAAACTTATGCTGATTTGATTTGTAATTTGACTCGCAAGGTTTTTGATAGCTTAAAACCAGAAGAGTCTTTAATTGTGCGAGAAGCAACTCAAGAAATATCGTTACAGGTAATTTTTGAAGCAGTATACGGTTTACAAGATAGCGATCGCTCAACAGAATTAAAACAGCGTATTTCTCAACTCGCTAATGTTTTTGCCTCTCCTTTGACTTCGGCATTGCTCTTTTTGCCTTGGTTACAGCAAGACTGGGGCGCTTGGAGTCCCTGGGGTAATTTTGTGCGTCAACGAAAAGCTATTGATGAAGCAATCTATCAGGAAATCGCCACCAGAAGAACTGAAGATCATAGTCAGCGCCAGGATATTCTCTCTCTAATGATGTTGGCACATGATGAGACGGGAGAAAAAATGAAAGATCCCGAACTGCGAGATGAGTTGATGACCCTGATGTTAGCGGGACATGAAACTACGGCTACTGCGATCGCTTGGGGGTTATATTGGGCGCATCGTTATCCTAAAATAAAAGACCAGCTTCAGGCGGAAATAGCCAGTTTGGGGACAAATCCTGACCCAATGGCAATAGCCAAGCTGCCCTATCTCGATGCGTTCTGCAAAGAAACTCTGCGAATCTATCCTGTGGCAATGTTAACTTTCCCCAGGGTCGTTTTAGAACCGACCGAACTATTAGGATATGGTTTAGAACCAGGACAGATATTGATGGGCTGTATTTATTTGATCCATCAGCGATCAGATATTTATCCCGAACCAAATCAGTTTCGACCAGAACGTTTTCTAGAACGGGAATTCGACTCCTATGAATTTTTCCCCTTTGGCGGTGGTAAACGTCGTTGTATTGGTGAAGCTTTAGCTATGCTGGAGTTAAAGCTAGTGTTAGCAACAATTTTGTCTGAATATAAATTAGAGTTAACCAGCGACCGTCCTGAAACTCCAGCTAGAAGAGGTGTTACCCTGGCACCCAAAACGGGAGTACAAATGATTTTCAAAGGTAAAGCATGACTAAAAAAAATGCTATGGATATATTGTGAGGGAGAAATAGGGACAAAGGGCTGGTTCCCCATGTTGGGGAGATGGGGAGAGTGTGTAATTACTTTTAGGTATATTTGAACACTATTATTCGCACTTCTCATATATAAATTAAAGTGCTTACTTGC
>JBCCDL010000583.1:0-4416 GCA_039030815.1 Cyanobacteria bacterium P01_A01_bin.83
TAAAGGCATGGATGCCGAAAAAGAAAAAGACCTGATGTTTGCCTATAGCAGTGTTGATGAAGATAAACTGTATATTCCTTTAACTCAGGTGATTTATGTCGGTGATGGTGCCTCAGATGCTCCTTGTTTCGCTGTAGTTAACCAAAGTGGCGGGATCGGCATAGGTTTATATAAACAGAAAGACGCTGAAACCTGGTCAGTACAAGACAAAATAGATGTTAATCAAAGAGTTGATAATATAGCGCCTCCTGACTATAGTGAGAATTCCGAATTGATGCAGTCATTAACCCTGGCAGTAGAAGGTATTTGCAAACAAATTGCTTTACGTCGTTTGAGTGTATCAAAGTAATCTTACCTATCTTTAAAAAAGATTTAGAGGAAGATACTATAGTAGACCTAGCTTGAAAATAGAAGCTAGAACAATGTAAATTCGTTAAACATTCTATTTTTATCCCTGGGTTGTGAACGACAGTTCATGGCATCTCTTGCATGAATAGAAAATAAATCAATTTTCCCTTGTATCTTGAACCTTTAACCTCTTACCTCAGTAGTCAATTATGATTCGTGCGCATAAGTCTAGTATTGTAAATGAGTGAGCCTGAGCAGTGGCTACTCACTCATTGGATTAGCATTATCATTCCATAACTGCAAAATTTGTAATTGCAAAGTCAATTTTTTCCCTAATACCTGATAACTTAGGTAAAGCTTCATCAATGGCTTCCAACCGCCCGATTAAACCTTCTCCATTGGCAATTTGAATTGAAAGACCAGGACGAGCATTAATTTCTAGCAAAATAGCTCCTTGTTCTTGATCCAAAACAAGATCTACTCCCAAATAGTCAAACTCGGTTTTGTCCCCTAATTTTGCTGCCATTTCTAAAATGGTTTGCCAGTGGGGAATTTGACAGCCACTTAAAGAATGTTTCGTTTCAGGATGCTCTTTGATATAGCGATTGTGTTGAATAGCGGTGGTTGTTTTGCCTGTTGCCATATCGATCCCAACACCAACACCACCTCGGTGTAAATTGGCTTTACCATCAGAAACTTTAGTTGGCAAGCGTAACATCGCCATTGCAGGTACGCCGTGATAAATAATTACTCTAATATCAGGAACACCCTGATATGCAATATCGTTGAATACTTCATCAAACTCCACAGCAGCCTCAATAATTGCCACATCTTTGTTACCCGATAAGGAGAACATTCCGCCCAAGATATTGTAAATATGATATTTCAAATCATCAGGCTTGAGAATCGAACCGCTAGCTTTTTTATAACCATCATCAGTAACATCTTTGATGACCAAGATGCCATCGCCACCACTCCCCCTGGCGGGTTTAATTACAAAGGAAGTGCGATCTCCAATAATCTGCTCAATATTCTTGACCTCATTTTGGAATGTAACTACTCCATAGGTTTGGGGTACGGGAACATTAATACTTTCAGCGATCTTTTTCGTTTCTAGTTTTGAGTCAGCTAGCTTATAAAGACGGCGGGGATTATTAGGAAATAAATAATCAAGGTTACGAGCATTGATGCCTAAAATACCGTTTTGTTTGAAGGAAAATGGAAACATATAATTTGTAGAGGCAAATAGCGATTCGCCCGTAGATTAGTTAGCCTGATTTAATTGGTTTTGCAAAGATCTAAAACGGAAATATTCAGTAAGCTTATAGCTGTTGTAACGTCCTACCATGATATTGATCGCCAAAACTATCAGCAGTAATTCGGGAAAGACAAATGCCCAATGCTGAATATAGTCGTTAAACATACAAAAGTAGCCTGTAACCGATACCAAGATTGTTCCTAATCCAGCAATTATGGTATCTTTTGCGCCATCCTCTGACCACATACTTGATGCTCGTTCGATAGTCATGGCTAAGATCACGATGGGAAATAAAGACACTGATAAACCCAGGTTGATGCCCAATCCCTGCATTAATACAGTCATAAAACCAATAATCAAGACAGTAGTAGTCAAAATAGCTGCTAGTCTTGGCACAATCAAAAGCTGTAGCCGATCAAGATATCCGCGAAATAGTAGTCCGATAAGAACAACTAAGATAAATAAAGGTATGCCAACCAAGATTCCTGTCTGTCGAAAAGCCAAAGAGATCAAAATTGGCGTAAATGTACCAAAAGTATTAAGACCAATCATTTGATGCAGTACCGAAACAATTAAGGCACCAATGGGAATTAGAACTAGAATTTGCAATACTCTTTGAGTAGCTAAAGGTAATCTAAGGAATGAATATGCCAAAAAGGGACTAATTTTTTCATTGTTACCTAAAGCATCTCTAGTAATTCCGTTATTAGTATTGGGTTGAACCACCACCGATATATCCACCCTGTCTGCTCCTTTAACCTGCAAAACGCGATCGTTCCCATACCACCAGGTTAAATAAGGATTTTGCGCTGTAAAACCTCCCTCTAGAGGATCGTATGCCAACCAGCGATCTTTCTCTTTTACTTCCAGCCATTCCACAAAATCGGTGGAATATATTTCATCAGCGCGTAAGTAAATGCCGTTACCGATTCTGACGGGAACTCCCGCACGCTCTAAAATAAAAGCCGTAATCTGGACTGTAGAGTCAGGCTTTCTCACATTGCGGCGAACACTGTTAATTCTGATATCGTCTGTTTCTAGAGCTAATAGATAAGCTTGATGAGCAAAAGAGAGGGTAGTACCATCAGAGTTTGACTGTGCCTCTTGCAGTAGAGACTTGATTTCTGAGATTGGTAGGTTTTCATTCAAGTTTTCTTCAACTCTTTCGGTGTTTTCGCCAAATCTGACCATTTGCCTATTAACTAACCTTCTGCCCGAAAGTGGAATTTCTTCTTCTCCTGGTTCTATTCTAGGTTTTCTCTTAATATTGGCTCGATAAAATATATATTCGCTGTTGTCATAATTATTTTTTTGGTTAAAAACAGCTTCTCGGTTAGAGTTTTCTTGATTAGTTTCAATAATATGTTCAAAACCATTGCTAATAAAATCTTCTTGCTTGATCTCGTATCTTTGAGAATCTTGAGGAAGATGCAGCCGAATACTAGCAGGTGCTTCTGTTTCTGCTGATAAAGAAGCTGCTGTATCTAAAGTTACTTTTGCTTCAACATACCAAGTATCAAAAGTCCGATTAGGGAGAAAGGGTACGTCTGAAGTAGTCAGCTTATGAATAAAAATACCCATTCCTATGGCTGCCAAAAACAAAGCTAGAAGTAAAGCGTGAAAAGTTCTTTTCATTACTGCGCTCCTTCTTTAGCGGGCGTAAGCGCGAATTTATTTCGCGCTGATGAGGGGCTGTCTGCCGTTTGCGAAGCACGTCTTTCAGACGTACCTGTGTCGGCAGCTTGTATGCCCCGTGACCGCCCGGTGATTTCACCACAACCAGAAGTTTTTGTGGTGAAGGTTTTGCCCGAATTAATCGCTAACTTACCTTTTTTAAGCATATTACGTCCAACCAAAACCGAATAATTAAATTCACTGCGATCTGCTAAATTTACTTCTTCTTCAATCCAACGACCCGCAACGCACATCCTCATCCGCACTACAGGACGACGAATATAGTCTTTGGTGCGACTCTCAATTTTGACCCATCGAGTCACAGGTAGCTCATAAACTTTACTCGTGTTTTCTTCATCTTGGTAGCGAAATTTAATCATGCCACCAGATTCGGTCTCATCCTCTGGCTTTTTTAATATTTCAGCATTGATTGAAGAAGTAGTTGCACCTGTATCGAGTTTGAACTTAATATCTTGATCAATACCTGCAATTTTGCCATTCTCGACCCAGCCAACATTTTTGACTTCTCCTGCCACAGAATTACTAGCCTGAGTCTCTTTAACAGTACATCCGCTAGCAGAAAAATATCCTAAAAAAATTATCAGCAAAAATTGCTTGGTCAATAATTGTTTTGCCCAAGTACAAGCACCTTTCATAAAAAAATTTATTTAAAGTATTTTGATATTAATTTAACGTTTCTATAGCCAAACATACTCTATCTTTTATACAATCAAAATCAAACGCTGGATAGATTTTAAATTAGATAATTATGACAAAAATACATCTTCTGAAAGACTTTTAAGAATTACTATTAATTCAGTTTCATAAAATTGTTAATTATATATAACCAGTGTATTTTTAGATTTTGCCAATATTAATTTTGTAAAATCAACCTTGATAGTGCTTTCTACGTCTGCGTCTTAACTCTAGGGAGCGATCGCTTTGGTGACATTGATAGCAATAAATCGTGAGTTTGGTGATATTTAACGTGCTTGCAATTGTTCTACCTGCCGACGAATTTCAGGGTTGTATAAGCGTAAATAATTCCAATAATTACCAAATACTCCCTCAACATAATCTTTAGTCTCATTAAAGGGTATTTGTTCAATAAAGCGCTCTTGATCTTCAATGCCATA
>JBCCDL010000584.1:0-4405 GCA_039030815.1 Cyanobacteria bacterium P01_A01_bin.83
AAGTAAGCCTGTGCCCCACCAGGATGAACTCGAAATCCTGTAACTACTTCATCAAAAATAAAAGCTGTTTCTGATTTTTCAGTTAATTCCCTAACGTCTCGTAAAAACTCCACTGGTTGCAAACCTGGTTTGCGACTTTGAACGGGTTCTACCATAATCGCTGCCAGATCATCGGCTTGGTTACGTAAAATTTCTAGAGATTCTGGCGTACCGTAATCTAAAACTAAAATATTTTCAAACATCGAAGCCATAATTCCTGGGGCAGCAGGTAAGGACTTATGATTGGCTCCGCTGCGAACGATTACTTCATCAAAAGTGCCATGATAACCACCTTTAAAAATAGCTACCGTGTTGCGCCCCGTAACGGTTCGAGCTAGGCGTAAAGCTGCCATGACCGCTTCGGAACCTGTATTGCAAAAAGCCACTCGTTCCATACCAGTGAATTCAGTTACCATTTTGGCAACCTTACCCGCTAGGGGAGTTTGAGGACCAATTTCAATCCCCTTTTCCATTTGAGCAACAACCGCTTGCTTGACAAACTCTGGCGACCAACCAAAGAAATTGAGTCCAAATCCATTGGTAAGGTCGATATATTCGTTACCATCTACATCCCAAAGACGAGAGCCAGCAGAGCGATCTGTAACGATGGGATAGACCATCTCTTTGAGCAGAGGACTAAAACCAGAAACTGTTCGAGGGTCTGACAGATATGGACGGTGTGATTGAGCTTGTCTTTTGGATTCTTGGGTAAGGGCAGTATAGCGGGCAATAAGCTGCTCAAGTGCCTGCTGTTGTTGGGAGGTTAATGTGGTATCTTGTGATTTTTTAATCTTAGCCCCAGGACCATGCATTTTTGGCGGTTTTTCTGCTTCAGTAGTCGTTTTAACCGCAGGAGCAAGGTTAACTGGAGGAATACTGGGTGGTGTAGTGGTGGGTTGCTGAGTCATAGTCGAGGATGAAACACTTACACCTCCCTGACGCAACAGCTCTAACTGCTGATTCATGATCTGTAACTGTTGAGCGACTACCGCTTCCAGACCGCTTGATGCACCACTAGGGATTAGCTGTGGTTGAACTTCATAGTTAGTTATACCATTGCCATTACCATTACCATTACCATTAGAACCTGAAGATGCATTCATAGTTGATCCTGGAGGAGATGAAATAGGTTGAGCGGCAGCTACTGCTGGAGCAGGAAAGGCATCTGCGGGTAAGGTTTGATCCAAAAATGCTGATAGTGTATCTAGATTGGGATAGTCTTCTAATAAATTGCGAAAAGCAATCTTGACTTTAAATTTCTTTTTTAAAGCGATCGCTACTTGAGTTAGGGATAGGGAATCTAGTCCCATTTCTAAAAAAGTAAGATCGTTGCTAATATCGGCAAGTTCTAAACCAGAGGTGGTTTCTAAAACTTCTTTTACTATTGGTATTAAACGCTGTTGGCGAGAGTCGGGCATTGAAGTACTTAGTTCTTGTGGGTGATTAATAAAATTTTTGATAATGGTTGTTGAAGTTTGGCTGACGCTATTTTCCCTGGGACTGCTAAGATTTTCTTGCCTAGCTGCTAAGGGATCGATCCAATAACGTTGCCGATCAAAAGGATAGGTAGGCAAGGGCAGTCGAGAGCGCTTTTCGTTGAGATAAAAACTCTGCCAGTCAAGAGATACCCCTGATAACCAGAGTTCACCTATTGCCTGGGAGATTGCTAACCATTGCTCATTAGCTTCGGCTTTCCTTCCTAAAGAAGAAATAGCAATCTGTTTTTGTAAATCCGTTGCTTGTTGGCGGGCTAAAGTAGTAGTAGTATTACGCGGTCCCACTTCTAACAATACTCGCTCTGGTTGCTGCCACAATCTTTGTATCCCTTCGGCAAAACGAACTGTTGCTCGTAAATGATTTGCCCAGTACATCGGGTCTGTTGCCTGAGCGTCGGTAATCCAATCAGCCGTTACCGAGGAGATAAATGGCATTTGAGGGGGAGAAAGCTCGACCTGAGCAACAATTTCAGCGAAAGGTTTGACGATCGCATCCATCATCGGTGAATGAAAAGCATGGGAAGTATGGAGAGCTTTACAAGCTATTTCTTTAGTTGTTAAGGTCTCTTGTAGCTTGGCAATCTGTTCGTGAGTCCCCGAAACCACACACAGAGCAGGTCCGTTAATCGCGGCGATCGCCAGTTCGGAATTTAGCAACGGTTCTACTTTTTCAGCCGCCAAACGCACTGAAAGCATAGCCCCTGATGGTAAATCCCACATCATTTTGCCTCTAGCAGCCACTAGCTTTAAAGCGTCTTCGAGGGAAAATACTCCAGCTAAACAAGCGGCGACAAACTCGCCGATACTATGTCCAATAGCTGCCTTAGGCTTTATGCCCCAACTGAGCCACAGTTGTGCTAAGGCATATTCTACCGTAAATAGAGCTGGTTGCGTATAAACTGTCTGACGGAGTAGAGTTGTTGATGCTTCATTGGGTTCGTCAGGATAAATAATTGTTCGTAAATCCTGATCTAAGAGGGGTTGCAGAATATTGCAACAGCAATTAACAGCATTACGAAATACGGGTTCATCTCGGTATAGATTTGCTCCCATATTTACAAATTGAGTCCCCTGTCCTGGAAACATAAATACCACGTCAGGATTACGTTGCTGTGTATGATGGGTACCAGTCTGAATCGGTGGTAAGGAACCCAGAGCAGCAATCGCCTCTTGTCTTTGTTGGCAGGTTACAAACCTTCTATAGTTGAATGTCTGCCTTCCCTGTTGCAAAGTAAAAGCAATATCTGCTATATCGCTGTTAGGATGCTGTTCCAGATAATTTTTGAGCTGTTGGGTTTTTTGCTCTAGGGCAGCTTCCGTTTTGGCAGATAATAACAGTAGATGATGCGGACGAGAAGTACTAGTAGGTTTGGGATTAGGTGCTTCTTCTAAAATTAGGTGAGCGTTAGTCCCCCCCACCCCAAAAGAACTAACACCAGCACGACGAGGATGAGTCTTACTTTTCCAATCTACTAGTTTGGTGTTGACATAAAAAGGACTGTCATCCAGTTCGATTTCTGGATTGAGCGACTCAAAGTTAAGACTAGGGGGAATTTGCTGATTATCAAGAGCTAGAGCAGTTTTGATTACCCCCGCAACTCCTGCTGCTGCCACTAAATGCCCGACATTGCTTTTAACCGAACCAATGGCACAGAATTGTTTTCCCTCGGTTTGAGTTCCAAAGGCTTGAGTCAATGCCTCCAGTTCGATGGGATCTCCTAGATGGGTTGCAGTTCCGTGAGTTTCAATATAGTCAATGGTTTCAGGGTTGATTCCCCCACTAAGTTGCGCCTGTAGAATGGCATCCCTCTGCCCATTAACACTAGGCGCGGTAAAGCTGACCTTATCAGAGCCATCGTTGTTGATGCCCACGCCGCGAATCACGGCATAAATGCGATCGCCATCTGCTTGGGCATCTTTGAGCCTTTTTAGCACGACAATCCCTGCACCGTTATTAAACATAGTGCCATTGCCCTGAGCATCGAAGGGACGACAACGCCCATCAGGAGAAAGCATTCCCCCTTCCTGATAGAGATAACCTCTATTTTGGGGAGTGTTAATCGAAATTCCTCCCGCCAGTGCCATATCACACTGATGACTTCTCAACCCTTGAAAAGCTTGAATAATCGCGACCAAAGATGTAGAACAGGCGGTATTGATGCTGATACTTGGTCCAGTTAGATTAAGTTTGTAAGCAACACGGGTAGTTAAAAAGTCTTTTTCATTTGCCAACATGGTCTGGAAAGCACCCAGGCGATCGATAATTTCAGTTCGTCCGCACAGATGATTTTCAAAATAGGTGTTTTGTCCCGATCCTGCATATAGTCCGATCTTGCCTGCAAAGGATTCCGCTGCATACCCCGCATTTTCTAAAGCTTCATAGGCTAGTTCTAAAAATACTCGGCACTGGGGGTCCATGACCTCTGCTTCTCTGGGAGAAATATTAAAGAATCCTGCATCAAACAATTCTGCTCCTTCAATAATTCCTCTAGCACGAACATAGTTCGGGTCGGCTACTATCTCTGGATCTATGCTGGGGTCGATTTGTTCCTTGGTAAAGAAAGTACTAGATTCTACTCCTTGACAAAGATGCTGCCAAAACTCATTTATGTTGGCAGCACCAGGAAATCTTCCTACCATGCCCACAATAGCAATTCCTTCAGTGTTCTCTTTCTTATCTGAAGATTCCTTAACCAGTGCTGGCGAAAGAGTTTGTCTTGATTTTTGTTTATTGCTTGCTTCTGTTAAATATTTAGCTAGCTTCTTAATAGTAGGGTACTGATAGAGCTTGACTGCACGTATTTCCCGACCGAAATTTTTTTGAATTCGAGCCAGCAACTGCAATCCTAATAAAGAAGTTCCACCTAAAT
>JBCCDL010000585.1:0-4404 GCA_039030815.1 Cyanobacteria bacterium P01_A01_bin.83
AGTTCGGGTCAAGCAGATTGAAGTAAAAGCTAGTAGGGATAAAAATTACTGAGCTTTTTTTTGCCAAAGATTAAATCTTTGCTGCCAAAGATTGAATGGATAGTAAAAGGCAGGACTCCATAGACTAGTGATAATGGCTGAGATGATCACAATCTGCTGATACTTAGAAATGATCTGAGTCATACTGACTACATAATCTCTGGCATATTGATATGCATATATTGTCTCTGCCAGAATACTCATAAAAAAAACCACAAAAGCGATAGAAATAAAATCTTCACCAAGATATTTCTGCTTTTGTAAGCTAGATGTCAATATACCAACCACAACTAAACTCAAGATGTGGGAAGGGGAGCTAGTGCTGATACCATCATAAATACAGCCAATTACCAGACCTGCGATCGCACTTTGCCAGACAGTTCTTTTGATACTCCAAGCAACTAGCCAAATTAAGAGCCAATTAGGATTGGTTTCTAATAATTCTACTCCTGGGATATCCATTAACATCAGAATTGCACAGATAATTACCGAAGCCGTAATTACTAAGATATTGATTATTTTTAAAATATCAAATTTTGTCTGATTAGGACTGGGCATGTTCGCAATGGATATTAATTATGTAAATTGAGTTCATCACCTAGTTACTTTAACTTCGGATCAAAAGATTGGACTGCAACCCATTCTAGAATCTCAATTGGTGCTGTCAATTCCACTTCGACTTTTACTGCTGTATTGACCGTGTTGTCATTTGCTGTTGATTTTACTTTACCGATTGGTAATCCTGGAGGATAAAGTTTACTGAGACTGGAGGTAAGCAGATCGTCCCCAGGCTTGATATCGGTCACTTGAGAGAAAAAGTGCATCACAACAGTTGATGTTCCTTGCCCTTCTATATATCCTAATTGACGGTTGCGACTCAAAATCGTCCCAACTTTACTAGTAGTATCAGTAATCAACAAGACTTTACTGGTATGGGGCGTAACCTGAGTAACCCGTCCCACCAGTCCACCAATTCCCATAACAATATATCCAGGCTCAATCCCCTCTTGTTTACCCTTACCTAAAGTAACTTTGTCCCACCAGCGATCGCGATTGCGACCAATTATCGGGGCGCTAATAGTATTAATAGACTGTTGTTCGCCAAAGTCTAATAACTGCTTTAACTGTTGATTTTGTTGTTCTAGTTCGGTAATACGTTGTTCTAACTCTAGGATTCTGGCATTAGTCAATCGATCTTCTAAAGCAAGCTGGTTTTGGGATTGGAGGGGGCTAACTAAAAAATAATAAACCTCGGAAAAAAATGCTCCTTGAGTCTGTTTGACCCACAAAGCAATAATCAAAGCGACCACAATTAAGATGGTTTGAAAACCGTGCTTGTCCCACCAGCGACTCATACTATAATTCTTGTAATTAATTTACTGACGTTGTCAAACATTGGTCAAAAATACTGGCTGTTTAATTTAAGATCGAGCGATCGCTAAATACACGGTCTAAAGTTTCATCTTCTAATACTCTACCTGTCCCTAAAACTACACACTTGAGGGGTTCAGCGGCAATATGAGTCACAATTCCCGTTTCGTGGCTGATTAAAGTATCTATTCCCCGCAGCATCGCACCACCACCTGCCAGCATGATGCCACGATCTATAATGTCCGCTGCCAAATCTGGGGGAGTTTGCTCCAGGGTGCGTCTAATGGTATCAATAATGTTCCGTACTGACTCAGTTAGACATTCACGAATTTCTGCTTCACTCACTTCAACGCTGCGAGGTAAACCCGATAGTAGATGTAACCCCCGTACTTCCATGGTTTGATCGGTATTATCAACAGGATAAGCCGAGCCTAATTTGAACTTTATACTTTCAGCAGTGTTCTCCCCAATCGCCAGCTTATGTTCTTTCTTAAGCTGATTGGCGATCGCTTGAGTCAATTCATCCCCCGCAATCCGAATTGATTCGCTGATTACTTTACCTTGAGAACTGATTACCGCTACTTCTGTAGTGCCACCACCAATATCGACAATCATATTACCCGTGGGTTCAGTGATTGGCAATCCTGCGCCAATAGCGGCAGCCAGAGGTTCTTCAATTAAGTCAACTTCCCTTGCTCCTGCATTAGATGCCGCTTCAATTACTGCCCGACGTTCCAATTTAGTTACCCCACTGGGAATACCGATTACCATTCGGGGATGAACTAAAGGATTACCCTCAAAAGCCCGTCTAATAAACTCATGAATCATGGCTTCTGCCGCATCAAAGTCAGCAATTACCCCATCTTTGAGGGGGCGTAGTGCTTCAATATCTTCGGGCGCTCGACCTAACAATAATTTTGCTTCTTTACCAAAGGCTCTCGGGATTTCTGTTTTGCGTTCAATAGCGACTACAGAAGGTTCTTCCAAGACAATTCCTTTACTCGATACATATACTAACGTGTTCGCAGTACCCAGATCGATTCCCATGTCCCGTGACAGATTAAAACGATTAAAAAAACCCACTGTAATTGATCGCTCCCGAGAAACTAGTACGCTTTGTCTAAGTCGAGTCTAATTTACTCTTTATCTAGTAATTAGTCTAATCGAAAATATACGGAAATCTCCAGAAATATCAGCTACGGAGATAAATAGTAGGAGATGGCATAAACATAACCACTTCCAAATCAAAATAGCGATCGCCGTTTCTGGGGGGATTTACCTATGTGACTTCCTTAGTCATATTAGACCTAGTTATGCCCGAACTAGACGGATTAGCAGTAATGTAACTCTTAAGACAAAAATCTGCTTGGCAAGATTTACCTATCATCTCATTCTTGTTTATAATAACTATGAAACTTGACTTGAGGCGATCGCACTCTATGCTAGTGGTCAGAGTAGTGCAGATAGTTGAAACGGCAAGAGTAATAGTTTACTACCTCAAATACCTTAAGTCTTGATAGTTTCATTTTTTGTTTATAAATAGTGTTGAGATACAAGTCTCAGATTTTAATTAAAGAACATTTATGAATTGACTTATTTCAACTTAAACTTTTACATCATTTTGCCTTTCAACCATTGACCTCAAGGTAAAGTTCGGTAAGCGGATATATTCTCTAAATCATTAGACCTAGCTGATTCAGAGAACCAACATCTTGCAGAAAATCTTGAGTAAAAAATTTTTAACGTGACAACAGAACAAAACAAGTATTCGAGTTTATCTAAAGAATGCCGAGCTTTTATAGTGCCGATCATGCTCTTTTCATCAAGCATGATTATGGCGCTAGCTTGGCTAGGACACCTAAGATTTAGTGAACTGCCCTTAGTTTGGGCTACACTGTGTTGCTGGTTACTGGTTCTTCCAGAATACTTTTTGAATATTTTGGCAATTCGTCTAGGTCATAAAATTTATACTGGCGCACAAATGGCTGCTTTTCGCCTGTCATCAGGAGTAATCTGCATTACAATTGTTTCTCGTCTGGTGCTAGGAGAAAATTTGACTCCCCGCAAATTGTTTGGTTTGGGGTTAATGATCGTGGCAATGATTTTAATTGCTCAACAGTCCAAGACTAGCAAAACTAAAATTATCTAAATAATAAAGTAGTTGTTTTTCTGCAATCAAAAAATACCTTAATCTACTTATTAATTAATATCATACACAGATTAATTGACCTAGTTTCAGCTATTTCATATGGCGTAACTTCTAGATACAATACCAAGAGCGATCGCCTAACAGCTAGCTTCACCATCGCGCTTCACAGGCTCTATTAATTATTAATGATATTCCCAATAAGCCTGAGTTCGCTCCAGATAATTTTAAGTAAACAAGCGCTTTTTATAATCAGATCTCACAGCTTAATTAACAAATTAAAATCTTTTACTTGAAGTGAGGCAGTATCCGCAATTACAGAGAATCCTTAAGAATAAGACATAGCTTTTCTCTATTATCCCTTACTATATCAGTTAATTATAATTCATCAAGGCACCGCACCTAGATCAAATTTGGGTGTATAGGTCTTATCTGTAAGGAGTTTATTAAGGCAAATTTAAAATAAAATTTTGTTCATAATATTTTCTTAATATGTAATCTATTTAACATTCAATTTTACTAAACAATAAACAATTGTAAAAAAAACGCATTGTATAAAATAATATGCTAAATAAATTAGAGAGCGGCAAAAATTTATCTTAGTGAAGGTAAAGACAAAACTATAAGTAAATAGTTAGAAAGATCAGAAAGTCCTACTAATTTTCTGATCTATCATATTTTTTTTGTCTACTAATACGACTGAATGTCAAACTTAGATAATTTTATCTTTGGGCATCCTGATCACTCTGATAGAAGTTTCGCAGTTTTATCAACAAACTAGGAGTACATCTGATGACGGAATCCCCCGAACAGAAAAATCAAGCAAATTTCTCAGAATCACAATCTTC
>JBCCDL010000586.1:0-4403 GCA_039030815.1 Cyanobacteria bacterium P01_A01_bin.83
TAACTTAACAGGAGCTAACTTGAGCGGGGCTAACTTAACAGGAGCATTTTTAAGTCGTGCCGACTTGCGAGGAGCCAACCTAACTAATGCTAATCTGCAAGATACTCAGTTTCAGGTCACTATTTACGATACGGAAACTACTTTTCCCGAAGGATTTAATTATAAAAGCTCGGGGGCTGTGGGACCTGGTGCAAGTCTTAACGGTGCTTACCTTAACACCGCCAATCTTCGGGGAGTAGATCTAACTGGCGCGAGAATGATTGGAGCATATTTGAGCGGAGCAGATTTTACGGGGGCAATTCTGGATGATGTTTCTTTTAGTGGGGCTAGTCTACAAAAAGCAATTATGACAGGAGCAAGCTTGCGTAACGCTCGTTTCGGCAACACTGAACTTAAAGGAGTTGACTTTCGCGCCGCCGACTTTACAGGAGCAGTTTTAGAGAATTTACAAAACATTGCGGGAGCAGACTTTAGTTATGCTGTGGGCTTGAGTGAACAGGCTTGTTCAGCGATTCTAGGATTTCCTGCACCAGATTTAACTACCTGGAATGCCTATACTCGCTGTAATACCTTAGATAGTTTGAAAGTAAAACCAAATAGTAATTTGTAACTTACGGAGAGGACGGGACTCGAACCCGCATCAATCAACGGTAACTTTTAGGCTAATGTGCTTCCCTACTACTCTTGAGCAAATAGGAACTTTCCCTATTTCGGACTTCTAATTCCTTTCGGTGCCTCCGCAACCCGTTACCCGTTTTCCGTTTGGGGAAACACTGCCATGCAGCTTCTGCCCTACTTTAAAAAACCTGACTGTCGTGGTTAGAATCGGTTCTCTAACTTTTTTCCGATGCCATACCTATTAGGCGACCTCCCCATGGTGCAACTCTATTATAGTAATAACTAAATTACATAATCAAATCTTGTCTTTTGGAATCATTAGCAGTCTTTGTAGGGTGGGCAAAATAGAATTGAGATCGAATCGCGTTTCAAATAAAGATGTTTGCCCACCATATGAATCCATCATTAACCAAACATAAAGCTATTTCTTCATAAACCCAACCAGCTTTTCAAAGAATCTTCTAATTCATGTGCGTCAGCCTGCTGTAATTGACCGATAGTCTTAATGACAAGATTTTGCTCAACGGTATAAATACCTCTTTTAACTGCGCTAGGTACATTCAATCCTGCTGCTTGCCATTCTACTAGCGTAAACTCTCCAGGCAACAATGAAGCAGTCTTACTAGTAAGAGGAACTATTAAAATATCTTGGGAAATATGTTTGGTATTAACTACAATAGCAGGTCTAACTTTAACATTAGATAGATCGGAAAAAGGATAGCGAACTAAAATAACATCATTCTTCGAGTAGTTCGGCATAAACATCATCCTCGGAATTATCCCAAACCTTACTTAAAGATTCCTGACTGGCATTCTGCCAAAACTGCGCCTCATCACTCGGTAATACTGTAACTAAAACTTTAGTACCTTCAGGCAGTTCTAACTTTTCTAAAATTTCTATCTTTCCTTGGCGCACAGTCGCCACAACTGTTTTCAGCATTGATATTATTACGCGCTTTAACGGTAATTATAGTTTGGATTGCTTGTTTGAGTGCAGATTAAAAGATAGAAGAGTGATTTGAATTACATCCGCAATACCAAATTTTGATTATTTTGAAAAGACAATACTATATTTAGTCGCATAATTAGATTACAAAATCGTCATGACCTCAGCAGCATTAAAATTAGCTAATAGCAACTTAGAAATGGCTCTATTGCAAGCAACAGCAGATTCATTTACTAGCAATGAACTATATGTATGGCTATCAGACAGTGGTTTACCCACACAGATTGCTACAAGACTACACGAATTAGTGACATACACTAAAAAAGCTGGCAAAAAAGTATTTGCTGTTGGCAAAATCATTTTGATTAAAATTATTGAATTCGTTAAAGCTCATCCTCATTTAGTTGCAGGTATAGGTATCGGCTTAACTGTTGGTTTGGCAGTACAAACTTTAGTAAGTTCAATTCCTTTTGTTGGTGCAGTTTTAGCTCCAGTAGCGGGAGCTTTAACATCTACATTAGGAATTGCAATTTTAGGTGTAGCAGGACATAGATTAGATAAAAGAAGTCAAGGCAGACACATATCCGACGGTTTTATTGGAGTAGCCGAAGACGTTATTGAAATAACTAAAGAGTTTTTTAAGTTTATTGCTGATATATTCAACACTATTTTTCATCAAGTCATTACAGCTTAGATTTTTAAATTAATTATTATGCTTGGCACAAGAAAACTAACTAAAGAACAAATTCTCAAGGCTATAGAAGATTTAGAAAAAAATCCCCACGATAAATTAGGTATTCTAGCGGATATTGGGATTGGGGCTGTTGGGGCTGCGGGTGCGGGTGCTGCTGTTGCTGCTTTCGGCGGAACATCTATGTTATTTGGGCTAATAACAGTTGCGCCTCCTGTTGGCTTGGTGGTTGGCGGTGCTGCTTTAGGTGCTGCTGCCTTAGTAGGTGCTAAGAAAATGTTATTTGATGGCACATACAATGAAGGAAAAAGAGCAGAAATACTCAGACAGCTAAAAGATCGGCTCAGGGAAGTCGAAACTAAAGAACGAGTTAATAACGTAGGAGATAGCGACAAAAATGAATTCTATATTTTGTTGAAAGAGCCGATTAAACTAAATTTATTGACTCCAGAAAAAGCGCAGCAATTAATTTCTGTGGTTGAAAGTGGTCAAATATCGATTACAGAGGCAATCAAACTGTTAGAAGATATCATCAAATCTGCTAAATATTGATAGAGCGATCGCCTGTAGGGTGGGCAAAATATAGCAGCAATAAATTAGCATTTTGTTGAATAGTTATTTGCCCACCAAATAAATCTATGATTAACCTCTACATACAATTGCGGTGGTTTAACGGTGGGCATTAATAAGCGCGATCGCTTCACCGTATATTGTTAGTCATGCCCACCCTACGATTTATCAATCTTGTTTTCAGAAATATTCGCATTAGTTATTGAAGTTACTAAGCTCTTTTAATGTCAATCCTTAATATATTGTGAGTTCTAATTTATATAGATTGCGATCGCTTTAATCTATAAACTAAGATTCTGTTCAGCACTAAAGGAATTAGCAGTATATGAGCTATCAAATGGATCGTCGGGCGTATGCAGACACTTTTGGACCTACAGTAGGCGATCGCATTAGGTTAGCGGATACGGAATTACTAATTGAGGTAGAACGGGACTATACTACCTACGGCGATGAGGTTAAGTTTGGTGGTGGTAAGGTAATCCGTGATGGGATGGGGCAGTCTCCTTTCTCTAGGGCTGAGGGGGCGGTGGACATGGTGATTACCAACGCACTGATTTTGGACTGGTGGGGTATTGTTAAGGCTGATATCGGCATCAAAGACGGCAAGATTGAGCAAATTGGTAAGGCTGGTAATCCCCAGATTCAGGATAACGTCGATATTGTTATTGGTGCAGCTACAGAAATTGTGGCTGGGGAAGGACATATTGTGACCGCAGGTGGTATTGATAGCCATATTCACTTTATTTGTCCGCAACAGATTGAAACAGCGATCGCTTCAGGAATTACTACTATGATTGGTGGTGGTACGGGACCGGCTACGGGAACCAATGCTACTACCTGTACTCCTGGAGCTTGGAATATATGGCGCATGCTACAGGCTGCCGATGCTTTCCCGATGAATTTAGGGTTTTTGGGTAAAGGAAACAGTTCTCAACCAGAAGGGTTAATTGAACAGGTGCAGGCGGGGGCAATGGGGCTGAAACTCCATGAGGACTGGGGAACTACCCCCAAGGCAATTGATACTTGTTTAAATGTCGCTGATCGCTATGATGTCCAGGTGGCGATTCATACTGACACTCTAAATGAGGCAGGGTTTGTGGAAAATACCATTGCTGCATTTAAAGATCGGGTAATTCATACTTACCATACAGAAGGGGCTGGGGGTGGACATGCTCCTGATATTATAAAAGTCTGTGCCCAGAGTAATGTCTTACCTTCTTCGACTAATCCCACTCGTCCCTTTACGGTTAATACTTTAGAAGAACATCTCGACATGTTGATGGTCTGCCATCATCTAGATAAAAACATTCCTGAAGATGTGGCTTTTGCTGAATCTCGTATTCGCCAGGAAACTATCGCCGCTGAAGATATTTTGCATGACTTAGGGGCATTTAGCATGATTGCTTCTGATTCTCAGGCTATGGGGCGAGTGGGTGAGACTATCATTCGTACCTGGCAAACTGCCCACAAGATGAAAGTACAGCGGGGGGTGTTAACTTCAGAAGATCAGCAGCCATCAGATAACTTCCGTGCTAAACGCTATATTGCCAAGTATACAATTAATCCTGCGATCGCCCA
>JBCCDL010000587.1:0-4402 GCA_039030815.1 Cyanobacteria bacterium P01_A01_bin.83
CGATAACGATTAATGGTACGATTGCGTCCTGTTTGTTCTAATCCTGCGTAGTTATTAGGAGTTGCTAACAAACTATGAATATAAATAGCGGGGATTCCTTCTAAAGCCATCATGATAGTCTGGGAGCAAAGAAAGCGCTCGATTTGCCATTCATCTTCTCCTTTAGCAGTTCCTTTTAGGGCATCAAATAAGGAGATGTTGATTTCGTAAGGGCTTTGGCTACCGTCAGGCTTGCTTCTCATGCTGATTTTGCCACCAAACTGTTCCATCAGCGACAGCATGGTTTGATACTCATCAGCGGTCAACAGTCCCTCTGTAGGACGTAATCCAATCCCGTCGTGAGAAGCCGTAAAGTTAAAATAAGCGCAGCCCCGAGGCGCAGGGGGCATACTCATCATCCAGGTTTTTAAATGGTCTGATTTACCCTGCAACAGGGCATTGAGAATTAAAGGAGGCAGACTAAAGTTATAAATTAAGTGTGCTTCATCGCGATTGCCAAAATAACTGAGATTTTCTCGATTGGGGACGTTGGTTTCGGTGATCAGCGCCACATCAGGATTAAATATCTGTGCTATTTCCCGAAAGAGCTTAATTAGGGCATGGGTTTGGGGTAGATGAATACAGGGAGTTCCCAAACATTTCCACAGGTAGCCTACCGCATCAAGTCGGATGTATTTAGCACCTTTTTCAATATAAAAGATGATAATTTTAATCATTTCCATTAAAACATCGGGATTCTCATAATTGAGATCCACCTGATCCGCACTGAAAGTAGCCCATACATGCTTGTGACCTGAGACTGTATCCACTTGAACCAGTAATGGGGTGCTACGAGGGCGTACTACAGCAGCTACATCTGTTTCGGGTTCGGCTTCGATAAAATAATCACACCCTGGCTTAATTCCTTGTTTAAACTGTTGAAACCACTCACTCTGGCTAGAAACATGGTTCAAAACCAAGTCTGCCATCAGATCAAATTGTTGAGCGATCTTCTCTACATCTTGCCAATCTCCCAACTTCTCATCCACCTGGAGATAGTCAATTACTGCAAACCCATCATCGGAACTATAGGGGCAAAAGGGTAAGATATGTACTCCCGTAATCGTATCTTGTAAATGCTCTAAAAAATTATTGAGAGTTACCAAGGGTTTTTCTGTGTCGGCAGAGACACTATCGCCATAGGTAATCATGATGACTTCGTTTTGACTCCACTTATTCAGATTCTCTGTGGGGAGTGTCGATTTGTCTGGTACTAAAGAGAAAATTTGAGCTAACAATTGCTCTACAATTTTTTGATCTTCGTAGATTTTTTCTAGCAGAGGTTTAGTTTTGAGGGAAAAATGTTTGAATTTGGGGTTATTTTTTATTTGGGCTACGGGAGTTGAACACTTCGACTGTGGCATAGATTTTTTGGTCTTTTAATTCTATATCTTGAAGTAGGCAAACAAACTTCGGCTAAAGGAAATGTATGTTCTATAAGAGCTTTGATGGCAGATCCCAAATCAAGAATTTATGTTGCTAAATAGCATTGAGATCCTCTTCTCCTGTGCGAATACGAACGATCTGAGTCACGGGGGAAACAAAAATTTTACCGTCGCCAATTTCTCCTGTACGAGCAGCGGCAGTAATTTTTTCAACTACCAGATCTACTTTTTCATCTTCTACCACCACAATAATCTGGAGTTTTGACAGAAATTCCACAGTATATTCTGAACCGCGATAACGCTCCGTTTGTCCTTTTTGGCGACCAAAACCCCGTACCTCAGAAATAGTTACGCCAATGATTCCAGCATTTACCAGAGCAATTTTGACCTCATCTAATTTAAAAGGTCTGATGATAGCCTTGATTTCCTTCAATTTAAAATCCTCCCTTTTTTCCCCAAAGCTTAAAGTAATTAGAAACTTAGGATAGTTACAAAAGCAACAGCAGAATTTTTGCCGAGCTGTATAGTCATGATAATTAGTTTCAACGGGAATTCTCTGAAAAATGGCTGTATTGTGAACTCAGCCCTATTTTTAACACATTAAAAAATTAATGAGAACGAGTATAATTTCCTCTCTCGTGAAATTGTCGAGCATAAAAACTAGCATAGACCCCATTTTTAGCTAGCAATTCTTGATGATTACCTAATTCAACTATTTGTCCTTTTTCTAGTACCAAAATTTTGTCGGCTCTAATCACAGTAGATAAACGATGAGCAATCACAAATACAGTCCTGGACTGCATGATTCGCTCTAAAGCTTCTTGTACCAAAGCTTCTGATTCTGAGTCTAAAGCCGAGGTTGCCTCATCTAAAATTAAAATCCGAGGATTAAGAAATATGGCACGAGCGATCGCAATTCTTTGTCTTTGTCCTCCAGAAAGATTAACACCTCTTTCTCCCACATAGGTAAAATATCCCTGAGAAAGTTCAGTGATAAACTGATGAGCATTGGCAATTTTTGCCGCAGCTTCGACATCTTTTAGTTCAAATTCTGCTTTGCCGAAGGCAATATTTTGGGCAATAGTACCAGAAAACAAGGTTGTTTCTTGAGGAACAATTCCTATTTGCTCTCGTAGGCTTTTGAGGGTAACATCCTGAATATTGTTACCATCGATTAGTATTTTGCCCCGAGCAACATCATAGAAACGAGGCAAAAGATTAACTAAGGTGGATTTACCTGCCCCCGAAGAACCCACTAGGGCAATAGTTTCTCCAGGATGGGCTAATAAACTTAAATTATCAATCACAGGAATATCTGGCTGATAGCTAAAGCAGACCGCATCATACTCAACTTTACCCGTAATTGCTTCTAAGGCGATCGCCTGTTTTTGTTCAACGACTGCGGGTTGAACTGCCAACAATTCAAAAACTTTATCTACCGATGCCTGTCCTTCTTTGAAGCTATTGTAATTACTAGTAGTGTGGGTAATCGGGTCAATCAGTAAGGCTACTCCAGTAATGTAACTAACAAAATCTTTTCCCGTTAAATTACCCAGGGAAATCTGCCAACCCCCCAGAAAAAAGATCACTAATACGGTCATGACCAATAAAAAGCTAACCACCACAAATTGGAATGCTTTGGCTTTTTCTGCTTGGTATTTTGCTCGACGATTTGCATTTGCTTCTTGGCTAAAACGCTCTAATTCATAGTCCTCGGCAGCAAAAGCTTGTACTAACCGAATCCCACCTAATACTTCGGTTAAAAGCGCCGATAAATTAGAAATACGGTCTTGACTACGCCGTGAATACTTCAGCAACTTCTCACCAAATGCCCCAATGACTAGTCCCATTACGGGTGCCAGGATCAAAGTGGCAATGGTTAATTGCCAATTTAGCCAAAGCAGGTAGCCCAAAACTACGATTAACTGTAAGATGCAGGGGACAAAATCATGAAAAAATTGATTGATAACTTCTCCGATGCGATCAATATCCTCGGTTAAGCGGTAAGTTAAATCACCTGTTTTAGCAACTTCAAAATAGTTTAAACTGAGCTTCTGTAAATGACCGTAAACACTTTTACGAAAATTGAAAGCAGCGTTTAAAGCCGCTTTTGCCATTAAAGAATCTTGTCCGTATTGAGCAACACCCTGAAGCAAAAAGACAATCGCCGTCAGCCCAGCGATGCGGGCGATATTACCAGGTTCTCCTTTGCCGATATATTGACTGACCTCCCCTGCTAACCAAGCTTTGATGGGCCAGAAGATAGTAAAAATGAGAGTACAAATAAAAGCCTGAACTATTGTCAGACTTTGAGGACGGATAAACGGAATTAATTGCCAGTAGCTGCGATTATTCAAAGCTATCTCAAGGTGATTATGATAGTCATTAGTCTACCTTAGAGACTAGTACTGTCAATTAACTTGGGGTAGGTAATACTATTTCGCTTTAAATCGACTACAGATGGCTGACTAGGGACGGGGAGATGGGGAGATTAATTTGTAGCTTTGTTGTTTAAATTTGGTATTATATATAATTAATACTAATTAATACCTGAAAATTGCCAAAAAAAAAGACGCGCTGTCTAAAGACGCACCTTTCTAATTGGTAAATAATAATGAATGTCTAGTCTTAATTATTATTGTTTCACAACTTTTTAAAAAAGTTAGTATATTTACTTAATCTTGTTCTAAATAGAGGGATCTTCACTTCAGCTTTATAAAGTCAAATAAACAGCTTAAATCAAGCTGTTTATTTGACTCAGCTTCACTTAATATTCACAAACAGTCTCTTAGAGTGTATTACCAATTACATCAACAATTGGTGACGTTCTCCCGACGTTGTATGCGAAGCATACAACGTCGGGCTTCCCTAGACTCGCGACTAGGTATTAGGTATTCCTGGTTATTTCCATTTCTGGTTTTTTACCCACTATCTAGATATGAAACAAGTTTCACATCCCCGATGCTCTGATTGCCCAG
>JBCCDL010000588.1:0-4399 GCA_039030815.1 Cyanobacteria bacterium P01_A01_bin.83
AACGCAGATATGTGGAATTGTTGGAAACCCAAGGAGATCGAGTTTTAGTTAGGGGAACACTGCAAGAGGGTGATGAAATTATCGTTGATGGTACTCACCGTCTGATTCCTGGTCAATTAGTTAAGCCTCTGTAAACTCGATTTCGTAGAGATCGGCAATATTTAATTCTAAATTAATTGAACTTAAAGTTAAAGTCACTTGAGGATCGGTGTACTCGGATAATAGCCATTGATTAGCAGCAGTTTTAACATAATGTTCTACATAAATTTGATACTGATCGATTAATAAATATTCCTAAAAAGTTTCGATAGTACGATATGCCAAAAACTTTTCACTGCGATCATAATCTTTAGTCGATTTTGATAAGACTTCAGCAATTAAGCAGGGATTTACTACCGTATCGGTGCGTTTTTCCTGTAATTGTATTGGACTAGGTAAAACCATAATGTCAGGATAAGTATAAATATTACGGTTAGGAATCCAAAGACGCTGATCAGTAATAAAAGTCCGATAAGGCTTACCTTTGAGAGTAAGCTTGAGCATAATCAGCAAATTACTCACAATATCTTTATGGTTTGGCGTACCTCCTACTATTAATTTAATTTCTCCATTTAAATACTCGTGGCGTTCTTCTGACAGAATTTCTGATTCTAAATACTCTTCGGCTGTATAAGTTTTCTGACCTGTGGCTTGAATCATTGTATTTATCTTTTTCTCTTACAAATCACTAAATTATTCACCTTTAGTCAAATGAATAACCAATGAAAAATACTTTAATGGGTTTATTGCGTTTACAAATAACAATATGTCTAGCTGTTCCTCTGTCTATATTTTCGCAAAGCTCATCGATAGCTGACTCTACCATTCTATGACTCGGTTGATGCGTGCCGAACAAATCGATCAACTCGTCATTTGATAAAGGAAATGTTGTGCAGTATAAATCTACTCCACCTTGAGTTGATAAGTCTAATGCTTCGATATAGGGAATACTGGAAACTTCTGATATATCGAGAATAGACCTCGTTCCATCAGCCCCACTAGCCTCTAGTGCCTTATCAATAGACGAATGTTTTGCCCCAGGAGAATAAGAATTATTTGTAATTGGAAACTCGATAAACGACAAAACAGGATTATACCTTCCCGCTATAAACTCCTGTTGACGCAATGCTTCTAAAGATGTTTTTACGTCAGTTTGATATTTTGCAAAATACCAATAAGGATGTCCACCCATAAATATCACCTCAAGTTCAGTTTGTACGCAAATCAACTCTTTTCATAGTTCCCAGATCAGCAAAAAATTTACAACGTAAAGTAGATATTCTTATTCCTTATTCCTTATTCCTTATTCCTTATTCCTCATCCCTCATCCCTCATCCCTTTAAAACTATGTTTACTCTTTTCTATCGCAATACTCGTCTCCTAATCCTAACTGTAATCCTAATCTTTGTTTGGGGAATCTCCTCATACTTAGCTTTACCCCGATTAGAAGACCCAGAATTAGTTTCCCGCAACGCGACCATAAAAACTTTTTTCCCTGGTGCAGATGCTAGTCGTATTGAAGCACTAATTACCGAAAAAATTGAAGACAAGTTTACTGAGATTGAAGAAATAAAAGATTACAGATCGACTTCTAGTTCTGGAAGTTCAATTATTATAATTGAGCTTGAAGATAGAGTACAAAAAGAAGAAGTAGATATAATTTGGTCGCGGGTACAAAATAAACTTGATGAGGTTAAATCGGAGTTGCCCCAAGGCGCAAGTGAACCAGAATTAGAGAAGATTAAAATCAAGGCTTATGCTCTAATTACCGCTTTGACTTGGCAACAAGATGAGCGCCCCAACTATGCCATTCTCAACCGTCAGGCAGAAGTTTTAAAAGATCTAATTCAGGGGGTTCCAGGGACAGAAGAAGTGGAACTATATGGCGATCGCACGGAAGAAATTTTAGTAGAGATTCAGCCTGATGCGATCGCTAGTTACAACCTGACGGTAGCTGATATTTCTCGTCAGATTCAGCAGAGTGATTCTAAGGTAAGTGCAGGATTATTACGTAACAATAATGATTTATCTGTTGAGGTGGCGGGAGAATTGGATACTCTGGATCGGGTACGCAACATTCCCCTTAGTTTTGGTAATCAGGGACAATCAATCCGTCTTCAGGATGTGGCAAAAGTAAGTAAAGGGGTGCGCTTTCCTGCTAATGAATTGGCGATTATTAGCGATCGCCCTGGCGTAACTTTAGGGGTTCATGTGGAGTCAGGAACTAGGCTTGATCTGTGGGCGGATAAGGTTGAGTCGATTCTAGAGGCATATCGCGCTGAATTACCAGCAGGCATGGAATTAAAGACAATTCTTGCCCAAAGTAACTATGTGGAAGACAGATTGAATGGTTTAATTCTTAACTTATTTTTGGGTGCAGGTTTGGTCTTTATCGTGACCCTAGTGATGATGGGCTGGCGGTCAGCAATTATTGTGGGAACATCCTTACCACTATCGATTTTGATGGTATTTGGCTGGATGAACGTGATGAACATTCCCCTACATCAAATGTCAATTACAGGTTTAATTGTGGCGTTGGGAATTTTAATTGATAATGCGATCGTTATGGTAGACGAGGTCACAAGCCACCTTAGAGATAATGTTAAGCCGATAGATGCGATTAAAAACAGTATTAATCACCTGGCTATTCCTTTACTAAGTTCTACCATCACTACTGTCCTAGCTTTTCTCCCCATTGCCTTACTACCAGGACCCACAGGAGAATTTGTGGGGACGATTGCCATCAGCGTAATTTTGGCAATCTCTTCTTCTCTATTTTTGGCATTAGCAGTGATGCCCACGTTGACGGCAAAACTATACAAATTTGTTGGAGTTGCTCAAGAAAAATCAGTCAGACAATCATGGTGGCAAACTGGTATATCTATTCCTATCCTGACACGATGGTATAGTAAAACCATCAAGTGGACTACCGCCAGACCACTGTTAGCTATTGCCTTAGCCCTTTTACTTCCCCTAACTGGCTTTATCCAAGCAAGTAGCTTAGAACAACAGTTTTTCCCCGCCGCCGATCGCGATCAGCTACAAATTCAGCTTGAGTTACCCGCCGCGACTTCCATTAGCCAAACCCAAGCCCTAACTAAACAAGTACGCGATCGCTTGTTATCTTTCGACCAGATTACCGACGTGCATTGGTTTATCGGTCGTAGCGCCCCCCGATTCTATTACAATGTGCCAGGAAGCAGAGAACAAGAAGCTAATTATGCTCAAGCCATAGTGCAGCTACAGGATTTAGTAAAGAGCGATTTTGCGATCAAGTTACAAACTGAACTTGATCGCAGCTTGCCTACAGCACGTATCTTAGTGCGACAGCTAGAACAGGGACCTCCTTTTGATGCCCCCATAGAAATGCGAATTTATGGCTCAGATTTAGATACTTTGCAACAGTTAGGGGAAAAAGCTAGAGGTTTGTTATTGGCAGTACCAGACATAACTCATACCCGCGCCAGTTTGGCGGAGGTTAGACCTCAATTGGAATTTCAGGTAGATGAAGAGGAGGTTCGTTTAGCTGGTTTAGATCGTAGAGCGATCGCTCAACAGTTAGAGTCTACTCTAGAAGGTAGTTCAGGTGGTTCTATTTTGGAATCAACAGAAGAATTACCTGTAAGGGTGAGGTTGTCGGCAGCCAATCGTTCTCAGTTGAATGATCTTTCCTCACTAGATCTATTGTCCAACCAGGATAATTCAGACAATCAGCCTCAAATACCTCTATCTTCTTTAGGTCAGGTAACTCTCAAACCCGAACTAGCAAAAATAACTCACTATAACGGACAAAGAGTAAATACGATTCAAGGATTTCTCACTCCAGGTGTTTTGCCCGACCAGGCATTAAGCAAATTTAAACAGCAGCTAAAATCTGCTGACTGGCAACTGACTAACGGCTATCAATCTGAATTTGGCGGCGAAGCTGAACAAAAGAATGATGCGTTAGGGGGATTAGTTTCAACGGTGGGAGTTATTACCGTGTTGATGGTGGCAACTCTAGTTTTATCCCTGGGTTCTTTCCGTTTAGCAGCAGTAATTGGCATCGTGGCGATCGCTTCTTTTGGGTTGGGTCTATTTGCCATCTGGCTATTTGACTATCCCTTTGGCTTCAATCCCATCATCGGTACAGTGGGCTTGATTGGGGTAGCGATTAATGATTCAATTGTAGTATTGGCAGCCATTAAGCAACATCCTCTAGCTAAAACAGGCAACAAACCCGCAATTATACAGGTAGTGTTACGTTCAACTCGCCATGTAATTGCCACTACCTTAACTACCGCTGTTGGTTTTGTACCCTTACTACTAGGAGGTGGAGAATTTTGGCCTCCTCTGGCAATTGCGATCGCTGGAGGCGTAA
>JBCCDL010000589.1:0-4398 GCA_039030815.1 Cyanobacteria bacterium P01_A01_bin.83
AACCAGTTACGCTTCATAGCGAGCAAGGTATTTTGTTTAGTTGGCTAACCACTATTATTACTGAATCTTTAACTCGAAATGAATATAATTTATAGCCAATCTTTTAACTTCTAAGACCTATGCACAACTTGCTTTATTCGGTTTGGAAACAGGAACATACTTTACATTTGACGAAAAATATCTAAATCAGCAATTGCCTACTTTCTTGAAAGCTTGTGGGAACTTATGGGATTAAGTTACTTTTACATTTAAAATATGCTCTATTTTTATTCTAATAATTAAATCGAATAATCTTCGTGTATTCAATAATAAATTACAAATCATCAACTCAAAGTAAGCGATCACTTTTATTTTGTCTATTTATTTTTGCATGGTGAAAGAATCAAGTCTTTAGATGGGAAACATAATCTCATAGGGAAACTTTCTGCGGTTTGGTCGGTTTTTTAATGGTAAAGTCTGACATCGAATTCTTTGAATATTTTACACAAGCTCAGTTAGAGGCTTTAAATAGTCGAGAAAGTCAAATTGTTGAATTGAGGTACGGTTTGAATGGTGGAAATGCTCTAACACTTGCTGCTATTGGTAAAGTATTCGGAGTTTCTAGAGAGCGAATTCGTCAGCTTTTAGATAAAGCTCATAGGAAAATTTTGATTAAGGGTCACAAACAGATTGAAGCTAATAATTTTAAGGATGCCTGTGCAGAACTTCTGTTGTATGTAAGGTCGATTATTCGTCCGCAAGAATTAGACTCTGCTGCAAGACTAATTGAATTTTCTCAAAGTAGTCTTTCTGACTTACCTTTAAAAACTCATGCCCTTCCTCTCTTAGGCTATTTAACTTACTCAAATAAGAGCGATCAAAGAAAAAATTTTGCACAAGCTAAAAAAATACTTCAAGAGTTGGCATCCGAACGGAGAAGACTTACTTTAGAGCAGAATTCAATCGCTAAATTCTCAGAATTATTGACTTATATTATCTATCCCAAACAGGTAAAGCCAATAAAACAAAATGATTTTCAGCTATTTCACCGTCAACGTAATGTTTCGTTGGATAGCGAAGGAAAATCTGGGAGTTTTTATAGTTCTAAACTTAGTAAACAGGTTCAATACGAGTCGAATTTGGAAAGAGATTTTATACTATCTTTGGAGAATATTGAGAATGTAATTTTTTACCAAGAACAACCTTGCAAAATATTTTATGAAATAGATGGTAATGGTTCTTACTACTATCCTGATTTTTTATTTGTTCTAAAAGATGGTAAAGCGATCATTACTGAGATCAAACCTGTTTTTAAAATGGCGTTAAAAGAAAATCTTACAAAGTGGTCTGCTTTAAAAGCATACTGCCAACAACAGGGCTGGGGCTTATTGGTAACAGACGGTCGATATTCCATTCAGCAAGTTCAACGACACCACATTAAACAAGACTTTGCCGATTTTGTCTTGAATAGACTGCATCAAAAGAGCCTGAACTGGGCTGAATATAAAAAGATAAAAGAGCGATTTAATCCCAGCGGAAGTGATTTTGTAGCATTAGTGCTGAAAAATAGATTAGTTTGGCAATTAAGTCCGTTTTACTTGAGCTTTTAACTACTCAAATATATCCGTACTCAACCCCAAAAATACTCGTACCCCGACCCAAGTTCGATCTTTCAATCCTTTTAAATAAGGGGCTAGGAATTCTGAGTACATTTTTAATCATATTAATGCAAACATCTAAAATCCTGGTTGATCAAGCCGTCTGATATTAATTAATTATTGATTATTGGTGATTTGTGGCGAAGCTGCAAAAAACGAAACCCAAAAAGTAAAGAACTTACATAAAAAAACATGACTACCCAACCAATTTCTAATGAGGTTGCCTTGAGAATAGCCTTAGCAGCAAAGGTATTACCCAATATATCGGTCAAAGATTTGATTAGTGCTTTGCAAAATCATCTCGATAGTGATACGATAAGTGAAAAATCTCTAAACAAATTAACCGTCACTCAATTAAAAAAAGCTTTTGGCAAAATTCACGAGGAGGATAGTGGATGGGAAAGCGAAGATGCTGATAACAGTGACATAGCCGCATACAAAGAAGCAGTGCAAATTTTGTGGGGAGAAATGGGTCCGGTCGAGCAAGAATTACCCATTGAACCATACCAAGAAGGAGATATGCCTAACTCCATTAGAATTGCTGTCGCTTCTAATACTGGAGAACAATTGGACGGACACTTCGGTTCTTGCCATCGTTATTTAATTTATCAACTATCGGCAGACGAAATTAAATTGATTGATGTTCGTTCCACAGTCGAAGCCGATCTTGCAGAAGAAAAAAATACTTTTCGAGTTGATTTAATCAGAGATTGTCCCATTGTCTATATCATGTCTATCGGTGGTCCAGCAGCAGCCAAAGTTATCCAGGCTTATATTTATCCGATGAAAGTAGAGAAAGGTGGTTCAGCAAGAGAAATTTTGGCAGATTTGCAAAAAACCCTCGCAACTTCTCCCCCACCCTGGCTGGCTAAAATTTTAGGGGTTGACACAGGGAAACGAGTTAAAAATTATCAGGCGGTTAATTAGTGATTTGTTATTAGTCATTAGTTATTGACGCTTAATGTGAATTAGCTTCGTTGAAAGGTTATTAATTCGTAGCTTTTAGCTTTTAGCTTTTAGCTTTTTCAGATTCAGTTAGTTATTTAAAGGTGAACTATGTAGATTTAAAATTACTTAATTCTCTTGTTTCTGACTGATTTGTTTGTTCGTTTTAATTCACATCAGGCATTATTGATCATTATTTACTAATTGATCAAGACAAAAGGCAATATATCATGCAACAAAATAAAGAACGTATTCGGGAAATTCTCAATATAACAGGATTAAGAGTAACTCACTTTGCCGATTTAGTTCGAGTGGCACAGCTGATCTATGATCCTAGTGGTGGCGTTTCGGGTAAAGTCGTTGAGGTTGACTGGCTTGATTTTGGTATCCCAAAAGACGTGGCGATTAATTTGCGATCGCTTGGCAAAATATATCAGTTGGAATCTCCTCATGTAGATGTCGATCTGCTTTGGGATCAATTGACCCCAGCAACTCGCAGTTGGTTTATCGCTCACAAAAACATTTTATGGGAAATTGAAGAGTCTTTTCCCGCTTTGGATGAAGATTAAAAACTAACTACTAACTATTAATTACTAACCTCTATGCAAGTTTTAGGCACCTTCAGTAAGTTCGAGCAGTGTGTTCTCAATATGGCATTGATTCATATCTGCAATAGCGATAGCTATGTAGGGCAAGAAATGCGGGGACAATATAATGCTTGGAAACGAGAGACTAACGAAACGGTACACAATCCCTGGCTCGATCTGCATCAGTTTACGATTTACTTGCCTCATCCAGACCAAGAATATGAAGACATTACCCTACAAGAAGGACTCAGCAGAGGCTACAATCTGGAAGTTAAACCAGTCAAAGACAAGAGTGAATTGGTTTACAACATCCCTGAAGGGGGTCATTTTGTCGTTGTGCTAAAGCAGAGTCGGGTTAATGGCGATTTTGCGATCGCTGCTACTGGTGTTTTTGTGCGATCTCTAGGCATTATTAGTTTAGATGTAATTATCGATCCTGATGAGGGGGAATATCAGTCTTTAGTTATTAAACATCCGATTATTAGAGATTATCCCCAAGACTGGGAAAGCAAACTAAAAGGATTTTTAACAGGAGAAATAGCAGGAGAAGAACTACCTCGTGTAGTAGGCTATGTTGACCGCAGTTTAAATCGAGATTATCGCTCGCCTGATTGGAGTGATGTTTACCTGGCAGCAAGTGACTTTACTGTGTTTTAACCGCAAATCCAATTACTAAAGTATACTTTTAGGTTTGGGTTTTAAATTAGACTTAAACCTTTTTGCCTTTATACAACTTTTAAGTATTTTATTTGGCAGAACTGAAAAACCGCAGGTAGTTACTAACCAAAAACTCTTTCAGGGGAAACAGGATTAAAGTTAAGGGGTTGATTGTAACAATAATATTACGGATGTCTCTACGGGCTAGGTTAACAATCTGTTTTGCCACCCAATCAGCAGACATCACGCCAACTGGATTGAGCTTACTTTTAAAAGGACCCAAAATTAGCTTACGAATAACGCAGGGAGCATCTAAACGACGCAAGGTAACTAGATCTCCCATAGCTCTTTTACTTAGTTCATATAAAGGACTAAAAGCAGGGTTTACCTCAGCTTCTGAGGTATTTACCCAAACTTCTTTGCGAATCATATCGCGATCGCTTTTGATGGTTTGGAAAAATAATTCCATCAAACGTAAACTGGAAAAAGTATTGATTTCATAGGATTTGGCGATCGCAGTTTGATCTCGCTCTCCATGGACGTTAATCCCATGATTAAGAATTAAGATATCG
>JBCCDL010000590.1:0-4386 GCA_039030815.1 Cyanobacteria bacterium P01_A01_bin.83
CGCGGGATCTACAACTACTCTAGTTTTTTAATTGAAGACTACGGCGAAATACTAGGTGAGGATGGTGCCGATAAACTCAACACCTTAATGCGTCTGACTCATCGCATGGAAGACTTAATCAATTCTCTATTACATTATTCTCGCTTAGGTAGAGCAGAATTGGTGGTTAGCCCCATAAACCTCAATGATCTAGTGGCTGGAGTCTTAGGCGTAATCCAAGCTAGTGCCAGGGATACTCAAGTACAGTTTCATATTCCCCGACCTTTACCTACAATAGAATGCGATCGCACCCAAGTCAACGAGCTATTTACCAATTTAATCAGCAACGGCATTAAATACAATCAAAAAACCGCAAAAGTTATCGAAATTGGCTATCTAGATGCAGACCATTCGGTTGTGGTGCAAAAAATGTCGCAATATCCAGAACATACTCCGACAAAAATTGTTTTCTATGTCCGTGATAACGGAATTGGCATTCGGGAAAGGCATTTAGAATCGATCTTTAGAATTTTCAAACGACTTCATGGTCAAAAAAAATACGGAGGCGGTACTGGTGCTGGCTTAACCATTGCCAAAAAAATCGTTGAACGACATGGGGGCGAAATATGGGTAGAATCGATATATAAAGAAGGTAGTACTTTTTACTTTACTTTGCAATAATTACTTGATGAAAAAAGACCAGAAACATCCGTTATTAGTCATCGAAGATAGTGACGAAGATTTTGCAGCTTTAATCAGAGTTATTAGTAAAGCTCACATTCCCAATCCTGTCTACCGCTGTGAAGATGGGGAAGAAGCATTAGACTTTTTGTATCGCTCAGGAGAATATGAAGATCAATTCGCCCCTCGTCCTTCACTAATCGTCTTAGACTTGAATTTACCTGGTACTGATGGAAGAGAAGTCTTAGCCGCAATTAAACAAGACCAAGATTTACAGACAATCCCCGTCGTGATTTTTTCTACCTCTTCCAACTCTAAAGATGTGGATGCTTGTTATCGTCAGGGAATTAGTGGTTACATTGTTAAGCCCATGAACATCAATCTTTTGAATAGAGTGGTACATAATTTTCTTGATTATTGGTTTGAAACGGTAGAATTGCCAGATTCCCGCAATTAATTATTGATATAAAAACAATCGACTTTTTTTCCCCGAAACCCCTTTTATGTCAATATTTCCCTATTATTCAGCAAGCCCTACTTACTTACGAGCCAATACCTTATATGCCCTGATCTAACTTTGTATAACCATATATCTTTCCATTGGTTTGCTCTTTTAGGTGGGAATCTATTTGCCCGTTATAGGTAACGCAAAGCTCTCATCATAAACAGGAGCTTACCTGTTAAAGAACGCATATAGCGGTTCTTTATGCCTTTTTAGGACTTCCAACGCATTAAGGCTTTTCGCTAGTTTCCCATTGGGACAATTCAGTCGATTCCTTAGACCTTGTTCACCTTGAGAGCTTGCTGAGGTTAAACCACATTAGGCTAGTAGTTTAAATCCGTCGTCCCCCTGCTTTACGGATTGATGAGCAGTCTCTAGCGTAAGGGTTTTGCTTTCATTTTGCGTCAAAATGGTTGGACTTGTATCATTTAAGTTAAAGAATGGGTTATTCTTTTACCCCTACTGTCTTTGCTGGATTGGCTAGGCAGGGTTAACTCACCAACGCCGGTTATGTAGTTGTCATTTCTAAGAGGATTAAAGTGCTGGCTCAACCCAGTATGGGGTACTCTTAGAATTGCTCTCAATCCTCCATACTGTAAATTAACAATATAGTTTTTGAGAAACGAATCGTACTTATGTTTGGAAAGTCTCCCCGTGAACCAGAGAAACCGACTATGTCTGACTTAAAAGACATCAAACTATCGCCACCTGCCTCAACTAATTTAACTTCTCCTCAAGATACTTTGTTACAAACTGAAGAAATTATCGAAGATAAAGAATTAGTTTCTAATGTAGAAAGAATTAGTCGGATTGTTTCTCCCTATTTTATTGCGGTCGTCGGATTAACGTTATATAAAGATAACTTTCTAATTGGCACCATTCTCATCTTAGTAGGCATTCTTTCTTTGCTTAAAGTTTCGACCAAGGATGTAGGCGATTTTTTAGAATGGCTGAAAAACTTTTTCGGTTTGAAGTAAAAATTTTTAGCTAGAGTTGAACAGTTGTAAGCTTACCCCGCCCAAGAAGGGCGAGGCTTTCGCTCGTCCCGCAGGTTGGAATATTTCAGTAGCCCTGGATTTATTGCACAAGACAATTCATCCGAGCCTCGAAGGAGGCTTACAACCCCTCCAATAATTGACAAGTTATAACTTGCGTTTTCGTGACTCATCACCATGCCATCCACAGCCACAATTGGTACATTTAAATCTTTTTTTGCTTCTCAATCCAATATGCATACAGGCATGACAGGTCTGAGAGCTATAACGTGGCGAAACAGGTACTATTTCAACCCCATTTATCAATCCTTTGTATTCAAGAAATGTACGAAGCTGGTAGAAAGCCCAAGAGTTAGAGCGTCTTCTCTCGGTTTTATTCCTAGGCTGTTGGTTAGTTCGTTTTCTGACCCCAGTCAAATCTTCAATAGCTACAAGACTATTAGTAGCTATTGCACCTGCAACTATAGTTTTACTGATTACATGATTAATATGGCGCTGAAATCTTTTTTCCTTCCCCGACAGCCGTTTCAACAGTTGCCGACATCTACGTCGACTACTCCGTGTGCCTTTCGAGGCGCGTTTTTGGAGACTAGCGCGAAGTCTAGAATATTTATCTCGAACATCGCGGATTTCTTTGCCAGACCATTTGAGTTTATTGGAAGTAACTGCTATGTCAGTACGTCCGAAATCCACCCCGATAACATTATCAGATTTAATTGGCTGTGGTGCTTCATCTTTAACTTGGATATGAATATAATAGTTGCCATCTCTATGCTTACAAAGCTGTGCCGACGTTGGTTTAGTACCTTTGAGTTTTCCAATTTGGTAGTTACTAGCAACAATTGGAATATGCTCTCTACCCCCAACCAAAGTCAAACTAACAGACCAATCTTTCTGGCAAAAAGCAAAAATTCGAGCATCATAATCAGCAGATGTCGGTTTAAATGCCTTGACTGCCTTTTTGTCTTTCTTGGCAGTTTTACGGTTAGCACCAACTCTCGCGCAAGCCCTAACAGCCAAGTTAGCCGATAAATTGTACTTCTCTCTAATAGTTTGATAAACCAAAGATTGAATTGTAGTTTTGCTAATTATAGATGGCTTAACGCTACGGTTGGCATAGTTACAAGCAGCAGCAAACATCTCAAGAGTAGTCTCAATTTTTTTGACTATTTCTTGAGATGGGTTAAGCTTGCAAACTATTGTTAGGACTGTTATAGTCGATGGGTTCATTTCTGATACCTCACCTCTACTTCAAAACCAGACGTGAGAGTTTCCAACTCATCTAGCTCCTGGTATGCGCCCGTAATCAGGTGTCTTTGACCGTTACCAGTCTTTAGACTCAGATTGTTTAACGCTGTTTTCATCCTTTTAAATCCCACGTTTGACCGCCTTGGAAGTGTCAGTTTTAAAGCCTTCTGTACGCATCAACGTATTAGGCATATTAGATGATACTTAGTCGTATCTTACGCATTAACCATCCTACGTGGGCATATCCTTGGGTTTCCCCTGCCCCTGTCGATTCAGGGATAAGGCATTGGCTTCTTAGGATATCCTACTCCAATATATCTTGTGGCTGGTTGCCTACCATTGTTCTTGAGATTCTGTTTCTGTTTTGTCGCTCGCAGAGTTCAGATGCTACCATTATGATTAATAAGGGCAGGTTATCCAAATCCTCGACTCACCTCTTGGTAGTGTTTGTCAAACGAAGTATGAAACAAGTTTCGCAATAGAAGTAAACTTTCTCCCTTTGACTAGGTTCAATGAGGACAGATTTGTATCTTCTTTTCTTTGGAGATATATTGGGTTTCCCTGTTCCCTTTATCTATTTCTCGATACACTTAGGTTTCCACAATATGCCGTGTCAGACACCCTTACACATTCGCGAAACACTCGAATGCAGTCTATATGACAATCCTTCGTGGCGAACGCTTGAACCTTTGATTAGTCTGCACTGTACATTTAAAGTCTGAAGTGCTACTCTGACCCAATCTTGGTAGTAGATTTGGAATTTCTACTTTTTCAGTCGCTTTGCGTCCATACCCTCTTACGACAAGGTGAGTGGATTCACTGTACGTTAACCATATGTATCTTCCCTAGCAGGATACCTAAAGACGACTTTCGGCAGGGCTGCATTTCTACCCATGCACTGAGAGATGCTAGTTACCAATTAGCAAAACCTGGGTAGACGGATTCATACCTGGGGTTTGGTAGGAAGGAATTTAACCTTCA
>JBCCDL010000591.1:0-4384 GCA_039030815.1 Cyanobacteria bacterium P01_A01_bin.83
AGTTGGGGTAGCACCTTATCATTGGCATATTCTCAGACTCATCCTGACCGCTGCAAAGGCTTGATTTTGCGCGGCATATTTATGTTGCGTCCTTCAGAGATTCGCTGGTTTTATCAAGAAGGTGCCAATCATATCTATCCCGATGCCTGGCAAGAATACTTAAAGCCAATTCCTACTGAAGAACAGGATGATCTGATCGGAGCATATTATCGGAGATTGACTAGTGAAGACCGCCAGATACGCCTAGAGGCGGCTCGCGCCTGGTCTGTTTGGGAAGCTAGTACAAGCAAGTTAATTCCTTCGGTGATTAGTAAACAACGTTTTGGCATGGCAGAGTTTGCTGAGGCATTTGCTCGGATTGAATGCCACTATTTTGTCAATGGAGGTTTTTTTGCTCAAGAAAATCAGCTACTGGAAAATATTGAGCCGATACGCCATTTACCAGGAGTAATTGTTCAGGGTAGGTATGATGTAGTTTGTCCAATGATCAGTGCCTGGGAACTACATCAAGCATGGCCCGAGGCAGAATTGGTGGTTGTGGAAGATGCAGGTCATTCGGCATCTGAACCAGGAATTAAAGACGCCTTAATCACGGCGAGCGATCGCTTTGCTACATTGTAATTAAGAAAATTGATGATTAAATAATGTTTGCCTTAACTAAAAACACCTCTCGCCAACGAGAAATCGCTGAAGTAGTATTTCGTAATGGTTGGGATTATGCGCGGGGATTGTTGACTGGCAACAAAGCCGATGAACCTCGACTGCCTTCCCCCGAAGTTTTACGCAATATCTTGATTGAGTTAGGACCTGTATACGTCAAGCTGGGACAACTATTGTCCACCCGCCCCGATCTTCTCTCTGGTCGCTATGTCGAAACTTTAACCGACCTTCAGACTAATGTTCCTGCTGTGCCTTGGGCGCAAGTGGAAATTCTGATCAGGCAAGAGTTAGGGCGACCGATAACAGAAGTTTTTAGTAACATTGAGCAAAGAGCGATCGCTGCTGGCTCCATTGGTCAAGTATATCGAGCTGTATTGGTTAGCGGTCAACAAGTTGCTCTTAAAGTTCAACGACCAGGAATAGACGTGGTAGTCGATCAAGATATTGCGTTGATTAAAAGCTTTGCCGAGCTAGTTTCCCTAACGGAATTTGGCAAAAATTTTGACATGGTAGGTCTAGCCGATGAGTTTTGTAGCGCCCTCCTAGCCGAATTGGACTTTACTAGCGAAGCAGAATACACCGAACAATTACGCCAGAATCTTAGCAACAGCAAATGGTTTGATTCACAGCAATTAGTTATACCTCGTGTATACGGCAACCTGACCACTACTAAGTTATTAACTATTGAGTGGCTTGATGGGGTGCCGATTCTAGAAGCACAGATGCCCCAGGTTAGAGCAGATAAAGATGAAGCAACTCAACGTAGTGAACTAACCACACTTTTATTCAGGGCATTTTTTAAACAGGTATATATTGATGGCTTTTTCCATGCCGATCCTCATCCAGGCAATATATTCTATTTGGAGGATGGTCGTTTAGCACTTCTCGACTGTGGCATGGTTGGTCGACTTGATCCTCGCACGCAACAACTACTGACAGAAATGCTGCTAGCGATTGTCGATCTCGATGCCCGTCGCTGTAGCCAGTTGACCTTAGAACTGGCAGACGGTAGTAAACAGGTTGATTTGAATCGTTTAACCAACGAATATAATGTCATGTTGCGTAAATACTATAATCGCAGCGTTTCTCAAATCAACTTTAGTGAGGTGATCTATGAAGTTTTGCAGGTTTCTCGCAACAATAAAATTCAGCTACCAAGCAATATGGGGTTGTATGCCAAAACTTTAGCTAATCTTGAAGGCGTTGCCCGTGGTTTTTACCCCCAGGTAAATCTTTTAGACCAAATCAGACCCCTGATGGCAGACGTAATCCGCCGACAACTATTAGGGGAGCGACCCGCTGAAACCTTGCTACGTATTGGTTTAGACTTTAAAAGTTTATCATTGCGATCGCCTGGTCTGGTAGAGTTACTTCTAGATCGCATCACCGCAGAAACCCTGAAATGGAACATTAATATTCCTCGGATAGATATTCTAGCGTTGAGCATCGAAGATTCGGCTAATCGGCTGTCCTTTAGTATTCTAGTGGGTTCGTTGATTATGGGAGCTGCGATTATCTCAACTGGTTCTGCCACTACTCAGGTTTCTGTCTTAAGCAACGCTCTGTTTGCTGTGGCTAGTTTAATTGGTCTGTGGCTAATTCTGAGCATACTGCGTTCAGGAAAATTAAAGTAGGCTAACTATCATCTAATAATGATTCATTTAATTTGCCTAAATAATTTGCCTAAATGTTGAGAGCTATTGTCCCCAGAATTAAGTCTTTTTACAGCTCTTTAACCCTAAACCATCAGGATCTAAAGCACCGATTAATCCAAGGTGCTATTGGCTCTTTTGCTTTGAAAATCATCGGTAGTGGTTTAGCATTTTTATTGAGCATATTCTTAGCACAAGCTTTGGGTTCAAAGGGATTAGGAACTTATGCATATGCTATAACCTGGGCTAACTTATTGAGTATTCCTGCCACCCTAGGAATTGACCAACTAATAGTTAGAGAGATAGCTGTTTATCGTGCTAAATCTCAATGGAGCTTAATGATAGGATTATTGCGTTGGTCAACCCAAGTGGTGCTGATCAGCTCTTTAGCATTAACTTTAGTGGCGTTAATCATAGTGTGGTCGATACAAAGAAGCAATCAAGAGCTTGTTTGGGCAGTATTTCTGGCAATCACTATTGTTCCTCTGGCATCTTTAAGAAACTTGAGATTAGGAGCAACCAGAGGCTTAGACAGAGTTGTTTTAGGTCAAATTCCTGATTCTCTATTAGCTCCAGCAATCATGATTCTTTTGCTTGCTCTGGGCTATGGATTGTTGCCCAATTTTGGTGTTTATTGGGTCTTAGTTAGTAAGATTTCAGCAGTTATCATCACTTTTGTGATTGGCTCTATTTGGCTTTGGCGATCGCTACCTCCAACTGCTCGCAAAATTAAACCGCAGTACCTCGGGAGACAGTGGCTCCTGGCTGCTTTGCCCTTTATGTTTTTAGGAACAATTGAACTAATCAATTCTCGCGTTGACATTATTATGCTGGGCGCGATTGAAGGAGTAACTGCGGTGGGAGTATATACAGTAATTTTTGGGGTTACTCAGCTTACGGCATTTGTTCATCATGCTGCGTTAAGTGTTCTCGGTCCTAGTGTTGCCACTCTCTACACTCAAGGTAATTTAACCAAGTTAGAAAAACTGATTCAAAAGAGTATTGTCAGCGTGTTTCTCGTGTCGATGGTGATTGGGGGCATCATCATTGTTTGTAGTAAATATATACTACTAATTTTTGGGTCGGAGTTTGTTATCGGAGCTATGGCAATGAATATCTTGATTGCTGGTCAAATGTTTAATGCTCTAACAGGTCCAGTTGGTTTGGTACTCAATATGACTGGACATCAACGGCAAACGGCGATCGCCACTGGTATTAGCGCCTGCTTAAATATTGTTCTTAATGCCCTGTTGATTCCTATATGGGGCATCAATGGAGCAGCGATCGCAACTACTACTAGTATTATTGTGATTAATATTATCAAAGTTGAGATGATGCGAAAAACTTTAAATATTTCACTATATTCTTAGTACAAATATTATATTACGCTTAATGTGAATTAGCTTCGTTCTAGTTTACTGGTTTTTAGCTTTTAGCTTTTAGCTCTTAGCTCTTAGCTTTTAAGAAAACTTAAATTTTCAAGCTTTTTAGCTATATATGCCAGAAAATCTCATCTTTAGAGGATGTATTTAAAAGGTTTTGAAATTTTTTAATTCACATTAGACGTATATTATAAAACAATGATTATTACAGGGTCATTTCATTCTAAAATTTTCTCACGATTTTGCTGGCTTTCACAGATAAAAAAATTGACGATATAAAGGAGGACAGGGTGTCTGGGGTTCCCCCAGACACGTGAGATGTCCGTTCCGAAAAAGCGTATTGCCGTTAATACACAAAATGGCATGATAGAGAATGAAATAGCCCTGATGATTATTATGAGCTAAAAGCTAAAAGCTAAAAGCTACGAACTAGAAACCTAAAGAGGGAAGATAATTCACATTAAGCGTATCTTTATAAACATGCAAAACTGTAGATACAGTAACTCAGTGCATCTACTAAAATAATCAGACTTATGGCTGTTGTATAATTGTTAGCTTTTTGCTAATCTAAATTTCCTATTTCTGATACAGGCTTAATTAATTTTGCTAATGTCAATTACAGGAGTTAGTTAAAGTTAATAACATGAAATCTAAAAAAGAATGCTACATATAAAGTGATCGAACAACTTA
>JBCCDL010000592.1:0-4379 GCA_039030815.1 Cyanobacteria bacterium P01_A01_bin.83
GCTGGAATAGAAGTTTATTAGTAATGGCATTGGGTGTGTTGTTATTAATATTTCCCGTTTTGTTTCATCGTGAAAATGTAACTAACCTCAAAACCGACTATAAACTGAGTTGGTCGGCATTAGGGGGATTTTTTAAACAGTTTGGGATATCTAGATGGATCTTGATTCTGGTGATTTATATGATGGGCATAACCATCGCTAGTACTATGTCGCTACCCTTACTAGTAGACTTGGGCATGTCTATGACTGAGATTGGGGTAATGAACGGTATCGTCTCCTTTGGCGGCGGATTTATTGGCTCTATTTTAGGCGGATTTCTCCTCAAACCCCTGGGGCGTAAAGGCGGTTTGATTATATTTGGTATTTTGATGGCAGTTGCGATCGCTATTTGGACTCTGCCCATATTGGGATTTACCAGTTTACCCGTTTTATATTTGGTAGCTACTGGGTTGCATTTTACCTATAGTATGGCTTGTGTTCCGATGTTTGCGATCGCTATGGATCATAGTCGACAGGGAAATGCTGGGTTTGACTATACTCTACAAATGACTATTATTTTTATCGGTAGTCTACTGGCAGGCAGCGGTAGCGGTTTTATCACGGAAGCCTTTGGTTATCTTACCGCATTTGCGATCGCATCCTTATTATGTCTTTTGGGAGTTTTATTGGTAACAACTCTTGATGAAAAACCCGTTTCATAGATGTATTGTCGTTCTAAATAGAAACCATATATACGAGCAACTAAAATAAAATTTGCTTCAACCTTACTAACAACTAATGACTTACAGATTGGAGATGAATTATTTGTAGTCATCTCATTATATAGAAAATAGATTAAAAAGTATTTATTTGAGCAAGCCGTAGATCTGCAACTACAATAGTTGGACAAAATTGCTGACAAATCAAGTAGTAATAGCGATATTAAACTTGATTATGTAGTTAGCACTCACTGCTTACAGAAACAGTTGTAATCATAATAGTCTGTTATAGCACTACGTATTTTAGTTAGGACATTTATTTATTACCCATTCCCCATTCCCCATTCCCCATTACCTACTAACAGTTAAGAGGAGCTAATAGCCTTATCAAAAACTAATTATCTACTAACTTTTGTTCTGTGTTATACAAAAATAGATGTAATCGTATATCTTTTGTACAACATTAGGTAGGTTAATTCATTTGTTGCTTCTAATTTGTTGGCAGCTCTATTTATTGATTACTTTGGAGTATTTTAATAATTTTGGCAAGTTTGACAGCCCGTCGTTTGACTTAAATGATCTAAAAAGTAGATACTTATCAAAATGAAGTTTGTAATAAGTATTGGCAATAATGATTTAGGTTAAATAAAAGTTAAGCCAAGTTATACAATTGAATAAAAGGCTGATTTTTCTCAATTTATAAAAGAGGCACTTTCTAATATTTAAATAGTTATCACTTATTTTTAAATCACAGAAATAATTGAGTTAAATAATAACAAAAGTGTAATCTAAGACTTTGAAAAGTTCCAAGAGACAATATTACAAAAAATAGTTATCAAGGAAAATATGAAAGTAGTTGCTCCACCTTCAAACCAGATTGGCGCTCAAATTTTGGATGCAGATGTTGCCTCAATAACTCCAGCCCAGATCGAGTCAATCAAACAACTTGTATACGATTACAAACTGGTAATTTTTAGAGAGCAAGATATTAATGATGCTCAGTACCTAAAATTTGCTCAAAAAATAGGTACTCCACAAGTTTATCCTCAAGATAATTACCATCACCCAAAATATCCAGAATTTTTTGTCTCATCTAATGTTCCTCAAGATGGTAAAAAGGTTGGAGTTCGGGGAACGGGTCGTTATTGGCATACCGATTGTGCGTTTCTTGAAGAGCCATTGCCTTTAACAATGCTCTATCCGCAAATTTTGCCCAAGTCGATTAGGGAGACTTACTATATCGATATGCAGCAGGTTTATCAAAAGTTACCTGCACATTTAAAAAGTTATGTCGCAGGCAAATATCTAATACATGAAGGAAAATGGCGTTATAAGGTTCAAGAATGGGACATTGATCGAGCCATTATCGATATTTTGCAAGATATAGAAGCTAGGTTTCCTGCCGTAAAACACCCAGCAATTACGACGCATCCAGTTACTGGGGCAAAAATTTTGTATGCAAGTTCTGGTTTTACAACTGGGATTGAAGGTTTAGATTATGAAACCAACCAAAAAACCTTGAAAGAACTGTTTGCCTTCATCGAGCGTAAAGAACATATTCATACCCATGTTTGGCAAGATGGAGATCTTATTCTGTGGGAGAACAGAACCCTAAATCATATGGCATCTAGAGTAGCAGCAGGAGAACAAAGTGTCAGCTACCGTATTGGGATTTATGATGGGCTACCTTTTTATACTTCCGACCAGGAATCAGTCGACAAGCAATTGCTGACACGATAGTCGAAAAAAGCGAGTGTGTAGTTCCAAATTATGCACTCAAAGCATCCGTAAATCAAAACCAGGGCATCGTCAATTTATCTAATTTGCTGAAGGAATTGAGTAGAAAAATATCTTTTTTCCCTTCAGATTCGAGAAGTTTTATCAGATTTTTAGTTATGAATATCAAGCAGGAATTTATCAAGGTAGATAATATAGACCAAGATTTATTAAATAGATTTATTGAACCCTATAAAGAACACTGTAAATATCTTCAAAAGGCTCAGTTTCAATATCCAAAATCACCTGATAATGGACGTTGGTTTGTCCAAGGAGAATTTTCAATTCCCGAGTCTTGTTATATTGCTGATACAGGACATTTTAATGCAGTTGAGTTTAATATTTGCTTCAATCAAATTTGCTATGTAGCGATCGCACATTTAATTCAAAATAATCTAGCGGAGGCATTAGCAGATTGGGATCTCCAAACTTATAAACGCCGCCAGCTTAGTGATTTTTTGATTGCTAAGTATTCGAGTGTGTTTAAAAAGCCGATTGATGCGATAAATTTTCAAGGCACTCTCTCAATTAATAAATGTAGCGCCCGTGGCAATTTAATTATGATGAAAACCTCTTGTGTTTTTTATAATAATCGCCATGATGGTTGGGCAGAAGGAGAGGTTACTATTGCCATCTTAAATAGTGAACCTCAAGAAAAAATTGATCGTGAGCAAAGTAATGTACTTGCTTAATACCCTTGGTGTGAATTAACTTCTTTGAGTTGTTAGCTATTAGCTATTAGCTTTTAGCTTTTAGCTTTCAAGAGTCCCTCAATGGTTAACGGTATAAATCTAAAGTTATCTAATTTCTTCATTTCTAACTTATCTATTTGATCGTTTTAATTCACACTCTTTCGCTTAAGATCAACTTGCTTAACTGATGTTACTCACTAATGTATCTGTTGAGAGTGGGAGTGAGAGAGGAGGGAAAGGTTAAGGGAAAAAGATGTTATGAGTACGCCAACGCCCCTAGTTTGAAACTCCAGTTATGAATATAGACGCGATTTGAATGCAAAGTTATTTGTCCAAGGTGGATCTACAATCTGATTAAATTTTCCTGCCATGAATGCCAAACTTATAGATTCAGAAACACTTAGAAATGTAACCCAAAGCGAACGTCAGCCAGTTTTAGTTGCTTATCTTCAGGAGCAAATCGCCAAACTGGTAGGAATTGAGCCATCTGATGTAGAAGAGCAACAGCCTTTGCAATACTTAGGAATTGACTCCTTGATTGCGGTTAAGCTGAGAAATCGACTGCGAAAGGATTTAGCAGTGGATATCAGCGCGGTTAAGTTTATGGCAGATGCTAGCTTGGCTGATTTGGTGGTGGCGGTGAGTCAGCTTTTAAATGATCAATCACAAACTTCCGCATCTAATACTACTCCACAAGATGACGATACTGTTCCTAAATCTTATCCTCTGACATATGGACAGCAGGGTTTATGGTTTCTTTTTAAATTAGTCCCTGATAGTGCAGCTTACAATATTGCTTTTACTGCCCGTATTTGCTCTTCATTAAATATTGAGGCATTACAAACAGCGGTACAAAAACTAGTTAATCGCCATCCAACTCTACGGACGATTTTTAAACAGCAAGATGGAGAACCTTATCAAGTAATTAAAAAACATCAAAAGGTTGAGATCCAACAGATTGATGCTGCAACTTGGAATTGGGAGGAACTGAAAGAACGAGCGATCGCTGCTAACCGTGAGCCTTTCGATTTAGAACATGGTGTTTTGTTACGGGTGAATCTGTTTGTTTGCGCCCCACAGGATTACGTTCTGTTATTGAGCGTACACCACATTGCTATTGATGGCTTCTCTTTGGGAATGATGCTCGATGAATTGCGATCGCTTTATGAGGGGGAAATTACGGGGCAGAATGTAACTTTAGCACCGATTGAGA
>JBCCDL010000593.1:0-4374 GCA_039030815.1 Cyanobacteria bacterium P01_A01_bin.83
CGTTGCGCCTAAAACATTATGCATTCATCAACGCCAATATATATTTTGGCAAGGTAGAGTGAAGGATACTATGATCGAAATACCTCTTTAACTATTACTGACTATTCAATCTTGATATTTTGCTGACTACTACTGAGACTGTTACCTATCCAATTGTTGAAACTTTCCATTCTGTTCAAGGAGAAGGCTATTGGACAGGAGTGAATGCTTTTTTTATTCGATTGGCAGGTTGTGACGTTCATTGTCCATGGTGCGATACTAAACACTCTTGGAATATGCAGCGTCATCCTCAACAAAGCACTCAAGAGTTAGTTCAAAAAGCAAAATCTACTAATCCTGCCATTGTTATTATTACTGGCGGCGAACCATTGATGCACGATTTGTTTCCCCTAACTACAGCATTAAAGCATGCAGGATTACAAGTACATTTAGAGACTTCTGGCGCACATCCTGTTAGTGGCAATTTTGATTGGATAACATTTTCTCCAAAACAGTTTAAAGCTCCCCACAGTAGTATTTATGACCATGCTAGTGAACTGAAAGTAGTGATAACGAACCAGTTTGACTTGAAATGGGCAGAACAACAAGCGACTTTGGTTAGTTCATCTACCCTCTGCTATCTTCAGCCAGAGTGGAATTCTCCCCAAAGCAAAACTCTTATTTTTGATTATGTATTGCAGCATCCTAAATGGCGGATTAGTCTACAAACTCATAAGCTACTGCAAATTCGATAGTTATTGCTAGATCCGCTTTACTATTTAATATCAGAATTTTGCAGGCGATATTTAATGATGATTATTAGAGCGTGTCATCAATTAAGCCAAACAACCATATTTATCAATGCTATTTTAATAAATATGTGATAGTTAGGCGGCAATTTTGGTTTTCTGCTTCAAATTATCTCTTGATAATTTATTGTCAATAAATATAAATGTACACAAATGCTAATCGAGCCAACTGGAATAGTCGAGCAAAGTGTCATCATGAGTCTTATGAAGTTCGCGATCTGCTAGCAAAATTACGATGTGGACAAAGTACCCTCAAGAAGATCGAAATCGATCTTTTGGGCGATGTCAAAGACAAGAGAATACTTCATTTAATGTGTCACAATGGCTTAGATTCAATATCTTTGGCATTAAAAGGAGCTAATGTTACAGCAGTCGATCTCAGTGAAGAATCTTTAAACTATGCCAATCAATATGCAGAAATGCTTGGTATAAAAGAAGTTGAGTTTATTTTAGGCGATGTCCATGACAAATTGAATCACATCGGAAATAGGCAATTCGACATTGTGTTCATGACCTACGGTGTTCTTTGTTGGCTGAATGACTTACACCAGGTTTTTACTAATGCTGGACATTATCTTCAAAGCGGTGGACAACTACTATTAATCGATCATCATCCTTTTCTCGATCTGTTATCTTGTCAAGATAATGAATTGAAACTTACTGGACAATATTTTTACACTCCACTTCCTGAAAAATGCATTTGCACCACGAGCTATATAGGTTCTAGTCAACTATCAAGCCCTACGACTTATCAATGGTCACACAGTATCGGAAATATAATCGATAGCTTAAGTACTTCAGGATTTATTATAGAGCATTTTCAAGAGCATCCTTGGATTCACTATCAAAGGTATCCTTTTCTTAAAAAACAAGCAGATAAATATCAACTTCCAGAAAATATGCCTCAAATTCCTATGCTCTTTAGTCTCTTGGCATCTTTTGATGTTACGAAGTAGGTAGAGAAGATTAAAGTAAACTGCGAGGATAAGGAAGATAGCTAATTAATAGCTTCGAGACTGATAGCTAAGAGCTAAAAGCTATGAAAGATTAATAGTACAGTACAAAGGTATTTTTGTCCGTAGTATTTATAGCAATACAGATTAATTGGGGGTCAGTTTTATCCCACTATCTTCCTGATATCTCATCCTTGATCCTTCATCCATAGGAACAGAAAATTAAACTTATCCCAATAACCCTTGCTTAGATGGTGGTCATCTTACAAATTGAGGCATAATTTCGGCGGCGGTAAACAATCCAGTAATACCTCGGCGGTTTAAAGCTACGCCAGCCTTGAGATAGCCAAAAGCAGGACCACAAACATTTGCCGCCATGCTGGTTTCATCACCTAAAGTAAAGGTATGGGTAGAAATTTTTCCTTCAAAAGTGCGCCCAGTAACTTTGACATTGGTACTTAGAGGTTTTTTCGGGTTGCGGGTATCTACTACTCCCCCTACAGTAACCCGATCGCGATCGCAAATACCAGCTAATTCCAGCATAATATCATCGGCATGTTCCATGTTTTCTAGTGAAATTATGCCGTTGGTTTGATCTAACAACGCGGCAACTTGCTCATCACTCATCCCTCTGGCTTTTTCTACGTCGTACCCAGGCATATGAGCAATATCTTCTCTAATGGTAGCGCGGTATGATTCCCAATTGGCAATACCGACACCAAAGGTAATTTTAACACTGTGAATCTCGGCATAACTTTGTGCCGCTACTGCTGCCGCTGCCGTTAATAAACCAGGGGTTGCACCGCAGCCAGTCAGGTAAGTAATCTTGCCCTCCTGTAATGCAGGCTGTAATTCTAACAACTGTTCAACGGCACTAGTTCGTTTTAAGGCATCAACCAAAACTCCTTGCCAACCAGAGTTAATAAATTTCTTGGCAACATCAGCCATGAAAGTATTTGGCAGATTGGGTAAAGCGAGAAAATAGCCATCAACATCGGCATTCTGCAACACATCTTGGATGCTGTGATCACTTAAGGTACCACTCTTCGCCAAATGTCCTACCGAATGTTGCTGCTGATAGGTAAAAATTGCCGCATCCAAATTTATGCCCTGTGGATCATAAGCATAGCCCTGATGATCTGCGATCGCAACTAAATTCATTTCCCCTTTGGCAGCTAAAATTTTTGCCGCTGCTTGTCCTAATCCACCAAACCCTAATACACCAACTCTAATTGGTTGGGCTGCATTATCTATAATCATCATGACTTTAAATGTTCAAATACATATCAGATTGTAGGACTCTGGCTAATCACTACGATTAAATTAAAAGTTATCTTTACGTACCAGCCAAGTTATCTTTAATTTATTAAGGATTGTATCTTTTTGTTAATAAAACTTTTGAGGCTAACTGATAAAACTTGACTCAAAGCCTAGTTTAGGGAAAACTTAAAGTATATGATAGTAATTAGTTCAGCTAATATTAATCTTTGATAAGATTTTTAGAGAATTAACCTCATCTCTCAAAATATCTATAATGAGAGCTGTATAACAAAAATTATGTAGTTTAGCGCGCTGGCTGCGAACAGTGGGCGATAGCCTAATAGCAAGTAAATGGAAACATTAGAGTTTATTATTTATCCCGATGGTCGGGTAAAAGAAACGGTTACGGGAATCGTTGGTGCATCGTGCCAAGAAGTGACCGCGGCGATCGAAGCCCAGTTGGGAGTTGTGGTTGACCAAAAACAAACTTCTGACTACTACGCTCAGAATAAAGCTCAATCGGATACAGTGCTTGCCCAGAGCAACTTCAGCGATTGGTAATTTAATAAAATGCTCGCATTAAATAGTTATTTCAATACCATTTCTTAGGGGAAATTTATGTCACACTTTAGCAATATCAAAACCAAAATTAGGAATTTAAATTCTTTAAAGGCAGCTCTCAAAGACTTAGATATCGATTGGAAAGATGGGCCAGCGATTGTCAGAGGTTATCAAGGTAAGACTCACCAGGCAGATATAGTTGTAGAACAAAACAACAACTATGATTTTGGTTTTAGCTGGAATGGTAGTGAATATGACCTGGTTGCTGATTTACAGTACTGGGAGCAACCCTTGACTGTTGAGGGTTTCTTGCGTCAAGTTACTCAGCGTTATGCTTACAATACCGTTGTTAACGAAACAGCAAATCAAGGTTTTACCATTACCGAACAAAAAGAAAGAGAGGATGGTTCAATTTCTCTAGTAGTGCAACGCTGGAGTGCCTAATGAGTGAAGCTTCTGATTCTCAACCTAATGGTTTTGAGCCTGAACTAGGTGGAGTTTGGCGACAAAAAGGAGTTTACGTTGATGAAAACATTTGCATCGGCTGTAAGAATTGTACCCATGTTGCTGCCAACACTTTTTATATCGAGCCAGATCATGGAAGAGCCCGCGTATTTAATCAAGATGGTAATACCGAGGAGTTAATTGAAGAAGCCATAGATACTTGTCCCGTTAACTGTATTCACTGGTTAGACTATACAGAACTCAGTCAAATGGAACGTGAGCGACGTTACCAAGTAATTCAGAGTTTAGCGATTCCGCCCAACATGAGGCGATCGCAAATCCGCAAGACAAAGCGACTTTCTGACTGA
>JBCCDL010000594.1:0-4371 GCA_039030815.1 Cyanobacteria bacterium P01_A01_bin.83
AAGGTATCTTTTGTCCAAACAGGTAATGTCTGATATTTGACCAACTTACGATCCATCATCTCTTTTTTGAGTCTCGATCTACTTTATTCCTTCATTACCAATTACCTTAACAAGTAACAGATGACAGCAGGATATATAGCCCTACAAAGTTATATTAGGAAATATCAGTTATGAACAAATCAACTCAATCAATATCAGTATCTTACCTACAACTTGTTAACAGACTAATCACAAGAAAGAGCAGTAACTTTGCTTTTGGAGCCGTTAATAGTCTTTTGAATTGCTTTGCAATACTTTAAAGTAATATCATGCCAGTCGAACCTAAGGGCATTCTGTCTTGGCTGCTTCCAGTATCTTCTCTCATCCCAGGTATCTTGCAGAAAATTAGCGTAACCATCAAGATCAGTTACATCACAGGTTAAACCTCCATCGCCAATTAAGTAGCGACGTACAGCATCATCTGTAGCTACTACAGGCAACCCACAAGCCATCGCCTCCAGATACTTAATGCCCCCCGATACTTGAGCCGCAGCGCAGGTAAAAATATCGGCACTACGATATACTTGCGGCATCTGAGCATATGCAAAAGACTTAATTTGAAATCGCTGACTACCCAAAAAGCGATCGCCTAATGACTGGAAATAGTCTCTGTTATTACCTTCGCCACAAACCCAGAGGCTGGCATCAGGTAGACGAGAAACAGCTTCGATGGTTAATTCAAGTCGCTGCTGACAATCATGGTCTAAGGACACTACGGTTAGTATACATGGTTGAGACAAGCCAGTGGTTATGGCTTTACCTTCAGGGCAAAATTCTGCTAGGTCAATACCGTAAGGTATAGTGTCAACTGATTGCTGTGGTGACAAGCGATGAACATAATCTGATACTAGCGGATTTAGGCAAATCAAGTGTTCTGGCTCCAATGCCAGATTTCGTAGTAAATACTTTGGCTCACAGAGCAGATTTTGGTGCTGAGTGTGGATAATAGGGATACCTTTGATTTCTCGAATCAGGTTAGCTAGCAACAAGCTTTCATAGCCATTGTGAGACAGAATCAAATCAGTAGGACTATGCAACAGATATGCCACACAGTCAATAAAATTAGTTAGATTTTCCAAAGCTATTCTGGAATTGTTGAACCATTTGGATAATAAAGATGAACCAAACATCGAATTAGCTTGCATGTTCACATCACTACCCAAAATTGATTTTAATGGGCGGCTCAAAGAACCACAGTCACCACCACAAAGGAGTTCTACTTCAAAATGATTATCGAGGCGATGTGCTAATTCGATCGCAAAAATAGCCGAATCATCTTTCCAGTCCAGCCCCGCATGAGGATGAATGAGCGAAATTCTATTCAAGATCGTTATTCCGTTACTAAAATAAATTGCAGCAAGCAACCTTAGACCAACGCCAAATCGACTCTAATCCTTGGCTTGTCTTTTAACCTTGCTTTTATTGACCAAAATGAAGTCTTCCTCCTCCAACATCCACTCCAGTAAGCGGTGGCTATATACTCGAAGTTGGTAACTGATTTCTCTAAAAATGAATTCGACTCTTTGAATTAATGACACTAAACGCAAATAGCGATCGCAATGAAGGCATGATAGAGTAATAATCGCCAAAGATATTTGCAGAAATTTGAATGATAAACCGAGAGCTGGATAATGCTCTAAAGCTTGTCGGCAATAGTTATGAGCAATTTTGGGATCTGGTTCTTGGTGAGAGAGTACAGTTTTGGCTAAAAATAGGCTGACGTATCCATAACTGCGAGATTTACAGTGTGATAATTCTAGAGACTTATTTTGGAAAGCTTTTTCAATTGTTATTTGGAGATCTGTTTCGAGAGTTTGCCAGTTTTCTGTCGGCTCTGTGTGACATTCACGCCAATAAACCAAAGGTTCATTGATTTCCAATGATGAATAATGATGGTTTAGTCTTAACCACAAGTCCCAACCTGGAATTATCTTTAGTTGGGGGTCAAATAATCCGATTGCCTGAAAACAACTACGAGGTACCATCAAAGAAATGGCGCAAATTTGCCCTCGATTATCGATTGGAGCATAAATCTCCTCTGAATACTCCAATTTTACGATTTTGCCTGTTGCTCGACCCTCATGATCAATGCCCATCAGCCAAGAGTAAACGCCACCTGCTTCAGGATAGTGTTCCAAGTAAAAAAGCTGTTTTTGTAACTTAGTGGGATGCCAAAAATCGCCTGTATAGATCCAAGAAATATACTTTCCCTTTGCTTCTGAGATTCCTCGATTGAGAGTTTGAGCAATATTCAGATTTTTGGGAAAAAAAAATTTAAACCGTGAATCTTGTTTATCGTCAAACTGTAAGATGGTTTGACGATAATTATGACTGAAGACTAAAACTTCAAAATCAGAATATGTCTGTTGCCGAATACTATTAAGAGTAGCTGACAGATATTTACAGCCATCAGAAGCAAATACAATTACAGAAATTGTCGGTAATTCTAAAGACATAGTTGCAGTGGTCGGTAGTTAGAAATAGCATTAACTCAATTCGCTTTACTAGTGAGCAAGAGCTAATTGTCGATACCTTGGTTGTGAGACAGCGTGGTCTTGGAGTCTCCCCAAGAGTTGTGAGTGTCCAGCTTGGGCAGGGGTGGATACATGCAGCTCAAGCCCTTATTTGTAGGTCTTTCTCTGGCAACAACTCTATTTTTTTCTGCTGGAGGAGACAGATTGGAAGTCAATTGTATATACAAAAAAAGATTCTGATAGACTACCTTATCCCAGTTATGATTCACTGCAATATACCGCTGGGCATTTTTGGCCATAACTGCGAGTAATGCTGGTTCGCTCATCGCATACTCTAGCTGAGTTACTAATGAATCAAGCTGTCCTGATTTAAATAACAAGCCACGGTCTTGAAATAGTTGACGATGGGCAATTGTATCACTAGCTAAAATTGGAATACCTTGTCGCATCATCTCCAACAAGGTCATCGGTAGACTGAAATCGGTTCTCGCCGATGGTTCGACAAATATATTTGCCTCACTAATTATTTCTGCTAGAGTGTTTCCTCTGACATCTCCTAAAAAGATAATGTTGTCTTGCTGCTTAACTATCGACAGTGTATTGCTAGCATATTCTGGGTTAGAGTCAATTCCTCCAATCACTACTAATAGCCAATTATGAGGCGGCAACTGCTTAAAAGCTCGAATCAAAAGATCCAGCTTATTATCAGGTTCGACCTTGCCCCAGTAAAGCAGATATTTCCGATTATTTATACCATGAGCCTGGTTGCAAGCATAACTGAAATCAAGTAGCTCATAGCTTGCTGGTGCATTAGCAATATATTGAGGATTGATAGCGTATTTTTGCCGAAAGTAGTTGCTTAACTCTCTAGAGGTAACAATAATTTCATCCGCATTACGTGCCGCAATTTTTTCCATTCGTGGCAATAGCCAGCGCCAAAATCTATTCCAATTGCTTTGGCGGTATTCTAGTTGGTGACATGTAACCACAACTGATGAATCTGAAAAAAGCTGGGGAAACCAAAGAAACCAAGCGGAAGCAATATTATGAACATGAATTACATCGTATTTGCCAAAAGTTGCACAAATGATATTTAAAGCCGAGTTGAGTAAAAAATTTGATTGAGTGCCAGGAATTGACAGTAAGGTAATGATTCTAATTTGATGATAGTAACTGATTGAGAATGGCTGATGATAGCTAGGTGCAATAAAAAAATCTACCTGATGACCTTTTGCTGCAATCTCAAGATATAGTTTCTGGCAATAGCGGTCTATCAAGTCAGGTTTGACAGTCAAATCTTTCGCACCGATAACGGCAATTTTCATAGGTATTATCTTTAGCAGTACTTAATTAATTAGATGAGGCGAATAATAATGATGTAGACGGAATAAATTAGTCGTATTAGCTTAAACACAGAACTCGCAAGGTTTCAACAAGATATGTCTGCATTTATGCGTAATTGAGAGAATACAACAATAGTTAAGCTTTGCTGTATTAATTACACTTGCCCCTAACCTCTGCCCTCTACCCTCTGCACGTCACGCCCCTGCCTCAAAACGATTAATTTTGGACCTCACCTCAATGAGAAACGCTATATAAGTTGCAGCAAAACTAAACTTATGCTTGCAGAGCAATCAAATCTCTATTGTTTAATAGGGTCAAGGTTTATAGCTAAGTAACAATTATGTATATTTTGATATCTGCTCTTAACTTATTATTTCAAGACAAAGGGGAGGACACGGGTGCCGAACTCGGTTCGGCACGCACAAAGGCGCTTTGCCACGCCGCATGTACGCGGTAGCGTCCAGAGCGTCGCTGACGCGACTTCGCCCTTTTAGGGCGTGCAGTTGTCCGACAT